>CAZHIT010000064.1:0-10074 GCA_964533125.1 uncultured Candidatus Sumerlaeota bacterium | reverse complement strand
TTCTCCACCGGGGTGGGCAGCACGGATGTGGCGGCGGCGATGGCCACCGGCGAACTCTGGCTGCGGGTGCCCCAGTCGATTAAGTTTGTCTACTGCGGCAAGCCCGACCCCTGGGTCAGCGGCAAGGACTTAATCCTGTACACCATCGGCGATATTGGGGTGGACGGGGCGCTGTACCAGGCGATGGAGTTTACCGGCGAAATCATCGACAACCTGTCGGTGGACGGGCGCCTGACGATGTGCAATATGGCGATTGAAGGCGGGGGCAAGTCCGGCATCATTGCGCCCGACGCCAAGACGATTGAATACGTCGAAAGCCGGGCCAAACGGCCGTATAAGGTCTACCGGAGCGACCCGGACGCCAAATACGCGGCGATCCACGAGTACGACCTGACCGGGGTTGAGCCTCAGGTGGCCTGCCCGCATCTGCCGGAGAATATCCACCCGGTGAGTTCGCTTAGTTCGGTCGCCGTCGACCAGGTGGTGATCGGCTCCTGCACTAACGGCCGCATCAGCGATTTGCGGGTGGCGGCGCAGCTGATGGCCGGGAAGAAAGTGCACCCCGACGTGCGGACAATCGTCATCCCGGGGACGCAGGCGGTGTACCTGCAGGCGCTCCGCGAGGGACTGATCGAAATTTTCGTGGAAGCCGGCGCGGCGTTCAGCACCCCGACCTGCGGACCCTGCCTGGGGGGCTATATGGGTATTTTGGGCACGGGCGAAAAATGCGTCTCGACCACTAACCGCAATTTTGTCGGCCGCATGGGCCACAAGACCAGCGAAGTCTTTCTCGCCAGTCCGGCGGTGGCGGCGGCCACGGCCATCAAAGGGCGAATCGCGCATCCCGGGGAGGTGGCCTAAATGGAGATTAAAGGCAAGGTCTGGAAATACGGCCGGGATGTGAATACCGACGACATCGTGCCAGCCCGGTACCTGTATACCTCGGACCCGCAGGAACTGGCGGCGCACTGCATGGAAGACCACGACGCCGATTTCCTCAAAAAAATCTCCCGGGGGGACATTATCGTGGCCGAGGAAAATTTCGGCTGCGGCAGTTCCCGGGAGCACGCCCCGATTGCTCTGCGGGCCGCCGGGATCAGCTGCGTGATCGCCCGGTCGTTCGCCCGGATTTTTTACCGGAACGCGATCAATATGGGCCTCCCCATCTTTGCCGCCCCAGAAGCAGTGGCGGGGATCAGCGAGGGGGATACGGTGGAAGTGGATGTCGCTGCCGGGCTGATCCGTGATCTGACTACGGGAAAGGACTATCCGGTGGCGCCGTTCCCGCCGTTCATTCAGGAGTTGATTGAGGCCGGCGGGCTGGTTAACTATGTTGCGAAGAAGGTGCGCTCCGGTGTATAAGATAGCGGTATTACCAGGGGATGGCATCGGTCCGGAAATCGTCCGCGAAGCGGTTAAGGTACTGAGAGCGGTTTCTGTCCGATACGGTCTGGAGTTTGGGTTTGGGGAAGGCCTGATCGGCGGGGCGGCCTACGATGCCACCGGCGACCCCCTGCCGGAAGCGACGCTATCGCTCTGCCGGGACAGCAAAGCGATTCTGTTTGGGGCAATCGGAGGGCCGGCCTGGGCTAAGCTGCCTGATCACCTGACTCCGGAGCGGGGCGGGCTCTTGCGCCTGCGCAAGGAGTTTGAGCTGTACGCGAACCTGCGACCGGTCATGGTGAGTAAAGAACTGACCGCGCTCTCGCCCCTGCGGGAGGAGATCATCGGCGCCGGGGTGGACATCATGATCGTGCGGGAGCTGACCGGCGGCCTGTACTTCGGGCAGCCGAAGGGGCGGTTCGCCGAAGATGGGGGCTCCCGGGCGGTGGATACGATGGTCTATACGGCGGCGGAGATCCACCGGATCATGACGCTGGCCTTTGAGACGGCGAAGCAGCGGCGGCAGAAGGTTACCTCAGTCGACAAGGCCAACGTCCTGGAGAACTCGAAGCTCTGGCGGGATATCGCGAACGAGGTCGGGAGGGACTATCCCGAGGTCGCCCTCAACCATATGTACGTGGATAACTGCGCCATGCAGATCATCAGCCACCCCGGACAGTTCGATGTGATCGTGACCGAGAATACCTTCGGGGATATCCTCAGCGATGAAGCCTCGGTGCTGGCCGGGTCGATTGGGATGCTGCCATCGGCTAGCCTGGGCGCCGGCGGCTACGCCCTGTACGAACCGATCCATGGCTCGGCCCCGGACATCGCCGGGCAGGGGAAGGCGAACCCGATCGGGACCATCCTGTCGGCGGCGATGCTCCTGCAGCACAGCTATCAGCTGACGGAGGCGGCGCGGGCGATTGAGGCGGCGGTGACCGCCGTGCTCACGGCCGGGTACCGGACCCCGGATATTATGCAGGCCGGCAAAATGCCGGTGAACACCGAGGAGATGGGCGACCTGATCGCGGCGGCAGTGCGATAGCCTTTTAGTTTTCTGGGTGTTCCTTTCCATAAGCCGCCGGCAGGCGGCTTATGGTCATATGCGAAAGCTTGCAATACCGGCCGGTTATGGTATGATAAAGACATTGCCCGCACCGGGCGGAATTTGAAGGGGAAGGGATGAGCGCGATGCAGAGCGACCAAATGAAGAAGGGATTCGAGAAAGCGCCGCACCGGTCTTTGCTGAAGGCTCTGGGCTTGATCGACGAGGAGATCAACCGGCCGATAGTGGGGATCGTTAATTCCCAAAATGAGATCATCCCGGGGCACAAGCACCTGGATGTGATCGCAGAAGCGGTAAAGGCGGGCGTCCGGATGGCCGGGGGTACGCCGGTGGAGTTTCCGGTCATTGGTGTTTGTGACGGCATTGCCATGGGCACAGCGGGATGAAATACTCCCTCGCCAGCCGGGAAGCAATCGCCGATTCGGTCGAGATTATGACCTCTGCCCACGCCTTCGACGCTTTGGTGATGATCCCGAACTGCGATAAGATCGTCCCGGGGATGCTGATGGCGGCGGCGCGCTTAAACCTGCCGACGGTAGTTATCAGCGGCGGACCGATGCTGACCGGGCGCTACCGGGGCAAGGATATCAGCCTGAGCAATATGTTTGAAGCCGTGGGCGCGGTCAGCGTGGGCAAGATCACGCCGGAGGAACTCACGGAGATCGAAGAAGCTGCCTGCCCGGGCTGCGGGTCCTGCGCCGGGATGTTTACGGCTAATTCCATGAACTGCATGGTCGAAGTCCTGGGCATGGGGCTCCCGGGCAACGGCACCATCCCGGCGGTATACGCCGAGCGGGAACGCCTCGCTAAGTACGCCGGCCTGCGGGTGATGGACCTGCTGCGGCAAAACATCCGGGCGCTGGATATTATGACCCCAGCGGCGTTTGCGAACGCTCTGACGGTGGATATGGCGCTCGGGTGCTCGACCAATACGGTGCTGCACCTGCCGGCGATTGCGAGCGAAGCCGGCGTGACCATCGATCTGCCGGGGATTAATGCGATCAGCGCCAAGACCCCGCACCTGTGCAAACTCAGCCCGGCCGGCAACCACCACATCACCGACCTGTACGAAGCGGGTGGGGTGCAGGCGGTAATGAAGGAACTGGCGGACGCCGGCCTCCTCGATGTTTCGGCGATTACCGCGACCGGCAAAACGGTGGGGGAGAATATTGCTGCCGCTGTGGTGCGTCGGGAAGATGTCATCCGGCCGCTCAATAACCCGTACAGCCCGACCGGGGGACTCGCGATCCTCTGGGGGAACATCGCCCCCGACGGAGCGGTGGTCAAACAGGCAGCGGTGGCTCCGGCGATGCTGGTGCACCGCGGACCGGCGCGGGTGTTTGACTCGGAGGATGCTTCTGTGGAAGCGATTTTGGGCGGGAAGATCAAGCCGGGGGATGTGCTGGTAATCCGCTACGAAGGCCCGAGAGGGGGACCGGGGATGCGGGAAATGCTGACGCCGACTTCGGCCCTGGCGGGTATGGGTCTCGATGAAAGCGTGGCCCTGATTACCGACGGCCGTTTTTCCGGGGCGTCGCGGGGGGCTTCCATCGGGCATATTTCTCCGGAAGCAATGGACGGCGGACCTATTGCAATTTTGCGGGAAGGTGATATAATAGATATAAATATCCCGGCCCGGAGCCTCAATGTGGATCTGCCGGAAGCGGAAATCCGGGAACGGCGGGCGAATTGGGTTCAACCCGAGCCCAAAGTGAAGACCGGTTACCTGGCGCGCTACGCCAAACAGGTCACTTCCGCCAGCACCGGGGCCATCTTCCGCAAATAACTGTATATGGTTTACGAAAAAGTGATGACGGGAAGAGTAAGCGCGGACTGCACCACTCTCAGAGAGCCGGGGTACGCTGCGAACCGGTAGGGGTACACCACGCTGAAGATCATCCCTGAACTGCAGGCTGAAGGACGGGCGGTAGCGCTCGTTGGTAGGCCGTGCCGGAACTGTGAGGCAACCGTTATTTTGCCGGAGTATCCGGAGCTTTGCTCCACGTACTCTCAGAGGTCAGCGCCGCAAGGTTCTGATGAATTAGGGTGGTACCACGACAGGTTTAACCTCTCGTCCCTAGTGGCAGCGATGCAACTAGTGTTCGGGAGGTTTTTAATTTTAGTATAAGGAGTGGTATGAATGCTCACTGGAGCCGAAATCCTGGTGAAGTGCCTGGAGGAAGAAGGAGTGGATACCGTTTTTGGTTATCCCGGGGGAGTGCTGATTCCCCTGTACGACGTTTTGTACGACGCCAAAATCCGGCACATCCTGACCCGGCACGAGCAGGGGGCGGCGCACGCGGCGGACGGATACGCGCGGGCGACCGGGAAGGTAGGGGTTTGCCTGGCCACTTCCGGGCCGGGGGCCACGAACCTGGTGACGGGGATTGCGAACGCCTACATGGATTCGATTCCACTGGTCGCGATTACCGGGCAGGTGGCGATGCCGCTGCTGGGCAAGGATTCGTTCCAGGAAGTGGATATTACCGGCATTACCCTGCCGATTACCAAGCACAACTATTTGGTGAAGGACGTTGCCGACCTGGCCCGGGTGGTACGGGAGGCCTTTCACCTGGCCCGCTCCGGCCGGCCCGGCCCGGTGCTGATTGACCTACCTAAGGATGTGACGGTGAACAAGGCGGAGTACCGCTATCCCGCCGGCGTGGATCTGCCGGGTTACAGAGTGGCGCGGAGCGGGAACAGCGCCCAGATTCGGGCGGCGGTGGAGGCGATTGGCCGGGCGGAGCGGCCGGTGCTGTATGCCGGCGGCGGGGTAATCACTTCCGGGACCAGCGCGTCCCTGCTGGCTTTAGCGGAAAAGCAGGACATCCCGGTGACCACCACGCTGTTGGGGATGGGCGGCTTCCCGGGGACGAACCCCTTGTCCCTGGGGATGCTGGGGATGCACGGAACGGCGTACGCGAACTACGCCGTGGCCGAGGCGGACCTGCTCATCGCCGTCGGGGTGCGGTTTGACGACCGGGTGACCGGCAATGTGCAGAAGTTTGCGGCGAAGGCGAAAGTGATCCATGTGGATATCGACGCGGCCGAAATCGGGAAGAATGTTGCGGTGGATATCCCGGTGGTGGGCGATTTGGCGCAGGTGCTGCCGGCGTTCGCGGCAGGGGTGAGTGCGCGGACCCGTCCGGCCTGGCGGCAGACGGTGAGCGACTGGAAGACCCACTACCCCCTGAGCTATAAGGCGAACGGGCAGATCAAGCCGCAGTATGTCGTCGAAAAAATCTACGAGGCGACGAAAGGCGAGGCGCTGATCGTGACCGAAGTCGGGCAGCACCAGATGTGGGCGGCACAGCACTACCACTTTAACCAGCCGCGGTCGTTTTTGTCCTCTGGGGGACTAGGGACGATGGGCTATGGCCTGCCGGCGGCGATTGGGGCGCAGATTGGCTGCCCGGACCGCCTGGTCGTGAACATCTCCGGCGACGGCAGCTTCCAGATGAATGTGCAGGAAATGGCGACGGCCGCCCGGCACAAGCTGCCGCTGAAAGTGGCCATCCTGAACAACCGCTACTTGGGGATGGTGCGCCAGTGGCAGGAAGTCTTCTTCCGCGAACGGTATTCGTTTACCGATATTTCGGACCAGCCGGACTTTTTGAAGCTGGCGGAAGCCTATGGGTGGGCAGGCCTGCGGGTGGAACGGGAGGAAGATGTTTTGCCGGCGATCCGGCAGGCGATGGCAATCACCGACCGGCCGGTGGTTATGGACTTCAGGGTAGACCCGATGGAGAATGTCTTCCCCTTTATCCCCTCCGGCGGGTCGGTGGAGAATATGCTGCTGGGATAGGTATCCGGCAGCGGTGTCAGAGTAAGGGACAGGTGATTTGATGCGGGTGGATATGCATGTACACACCGTTTATTCGGGCGACAGCGAGATCGATCCCCGCTACGCCATCATCCAGGCCAGGGAAGCTGGCCTGGATGCTCTGTGTATAACCGAACATAATTCGTATAACAAAAGCGCCCCGGTCCTGACGGCCGGGACTGAGCTGGGCTTTCCCATTTTCCGGGGAGTGGAGATCTCCACCACCATAGGGCACCTTTTGGTGTACGGACTCAAGGATGATTCGTGGCTGGAGCGCCGGCACTGGGGCCGGCTAAACGGCGAAACCATTCTGGCGGCCGTCGCGGCCCGGGGCGGGGTGGTGGTGGTGGCGCATCCGTACAAAGCGGGGAACCAGTTCTACGGGGATCACCTGGTGGCGGCGCACCCGGAAATCGTGGCGGTGGAAACGGTTAACGGGTCGTGCTCGCCGGAGCAGAACCGCCAGGCGGCGGCGCTGGCACAGAGATTGGGGTTGCCGGGGATCGGCGGCAGCGATGCCCACCGCCTGCACGAGATCGGGACCGGGTATACGGTTTTCCCGCAGAAGATCCGGTCGGAAGCGGAACTGGTGACGGCGCTGCGGGCTGGGGGTTTTTGGCCGTCTGGGCGGCTGAACAGCGGGGATATCGGCTGATCCTAATCCTGGCTATCCTGGGCGTACTGGCAGCCGAGGTTAAAGGCGCATTCGAGGGCGCTGAAAATGATGGTGTCGGGGCTCTCCCCGTCTTCGATGAGGCTGACGGCTTCGCCGGTCAAGCACTCCAATAGCTCCCGCGGTTCCGGCGCCAAACCGAAATCGTCATCATCGCCGGGGTAATCGCCGCGCAGGCTGATGCGCTTTCCATGGTACGACGGCATTTGGGTGGCCCCCTTTCTACCGCTATTTTCCGCATTTTCAGGCCGCTTTATCCAGTGGTTAATCCCGGGCGGAGTTGGTAAAAATAAGCTTGCCACAGCGATTATCTCAGACGAGGAGTGAAAACAGATGGCCAGCAAAGGACAAAGGATTATGTCCGACCAACTAAAGCAGCGCCTGGCGCAGGAAATGGGGATCGCCGACCGGGTGGTAAACGGGAACTGGGGCAATGTCTCCGCCCGGGATTGCGGGAACCTGGTGAAGGCGGCGATAAGGCACGCGCAGCAGCAATTGCAAAGCCGATAACCGAAGCGGGGGTGGAGCGATCCACCCCCGGCGCATTGTACCGACTGGGCTTAGCCGGAATGATGCCACATAAGGTTTGCAGCACCATTCCGGCTTGATAAGGTTTACTTTTCAAAATCAGTGAGGTGCGGTTCTGCTTCTGCCGAACATAGATGCTGCCGCCCGCACGGGACAGGTTCGGGAAATCACCGGAAAGATTATGCCCAACTAATGTGAGAGACAGGGCGAAAGGATCAGAACCGGGGTGGGGATCACTGGCTTTTCGCATTGCCGATAATGAATGCTCCAGTTACACCCGGCGGGACAGGGGACAAGAACCCTCTAGCCGGGTATTTTTTCGGGAAATGAGCAAATATCGTTTTTTGCCAGGAGGGAAGTGCCAACGGTCCGTCGAATAGGATAGCGTGGGCAAAATGTCCGGGTTTTGTGCTGGTATTATTTTCGTTAGTCCCATATTCCTGTCAGTCGTTTCCCTTGGTCAAAAATCAATGAAAGGAGGCAACAATATGCCGAAAGTGGTGGTCAGGGAAGACAGATGCAAGGGCTGTGAACTGTGCACGATTTCCTGCCCGAAGGGTCTCATGGTTTTGTCCCCGAAGATCAATGCCGCCGGTTATCACCCCGCCATGTGCAAAGATGACGCCGCATGCATCAGTTGTGCCATGTGCGCCAGGAATTGCCCGGATATGGCCATCGAAGTCTACAAATAACAATACGAGTGAGAAAGGAGAGGAAAAAATGGCAGGCAAAAAGGTTCTCATGAAGGGTAACGAAGCCGTCGCCGAAGCCGCCGTACGGGCTGGCTGCCGTGGCTTCTTCGGTTACCCCATCACGCCCCAGAACGAAATTCCCGAATACCTGTCCAAACGGATGCCGGAAGTCGGCGGCGCCTTCGTCCAGTCGGAGAGCGAGTTGGCCGCTTCCTATATGCTGTACGGCGGCGCGGCCACCGGCAAAAGATGCATGACCTCGTCCTCGTCCTGCGGCATCAGCTTGAAGTCTGAAGGTATCTCGTATATCGCGGGGGCGGAAGTGCCCTGCGTTATCGTGGATATGTCGCGGCGGGGCCCCGGCATCGGCGGTCTGCAGCCCACTCAGAGCAGCTACCGGCAGGCGACCAAAGGCGGCGGCCACGGCGGTTACCGTTGCATCGTGCTCAGCCCCTCCTCGGTGCAGGAAGCGGCGAACATGATGGTGGATGCGTTCAACCTGGCGGACAAATGGAAGAACCCGGTGTACATTTACGCTGACGGCCTGATCGGGCAGGTTATGGAACCGCTCGAGCTGCCGGAGATGGTTGATCTGGCGACCCTGCCTGAAAAAGGCTGGGCGATTACCGGCAATACGGGAGATAGACCCCGGAATATGGTAACCTCCGGCGTCTCGGAAGAAAAGTTCGAATACCTCATGTTCGACAAATACAAGAGGATCGAAGAAGCCGAACAGCGCTGGTTTGAAAAGGACCTCGAGGACGCCGATTATATCGTCACCGGCTTTGGTACGGTCGGCCGGATTGCCACCACCGCGGTGGAAAAAGTCCGCAAAGCCACCGGTCTGAAGATCGGCGTGATTCGGCCCATTACCCTGTGGCCCTTCCCGCAGAAGGCGTTTGACAAGGTTTCTGACAAGGTTAAGGGGATCATGGTGGTTGAGGCCAACGGCGGTCAGATGGCGGATGACGTCAAATTGGCGGTCAACGGCAAGTGCCCGGTGTACTTCGAGCACACTTACGGCAGCACGATGCCGACGGTGGACGAAGTGGTTGCGATGGTCGAGAAAATCGGGACTGGCAAGGAGGTGCTCTGGTAATGGAAAAGGTATTCGGTCGGCCGGTATCCATGGTCGATGCTCCCCTCTCTTTCTGCGCCGGCTGCAGCCACGGCATCATCCAACGGCTGGTGAGCGAGGTAATTGACGAACTAGGTATTCAGGAAAGAACGATTGGCGTGGGCGGCATTGGCTGCTCCAGTGCCAGGTACTTTGATGTCGACCAAATCGGTTCTGCCCATGGCCGGGCTCCGGCGGTGGCGACGGGGATCAAAAGAACCCAGCCAAACGCGATCGTGTTCACCTACCAGGGCGACGGCGACTGCACTGCCATCGGCTGCTCGGAAGTCATCCATGCTTCCGGCCGGGGCGAGAACATTACCGTGATCATGGCCAACAACACGAACTTCGCCATGACCGGCGGTCAGATGTCTCCCACTACCCTGCCGGGTCAGAAAACCACCACTTCCCAGACCGGCCGGAAGAAAGAACTGAACGGTCTGCCGATCCGGATGGCCGAGATGCTGGCGCAGCAGGACGGCGCGGCCTATGTGGCCAGAGAAGCGGTTTATGACACCGCCCATATCATCAAAGCCAAACGGGCGATCAAGAAGGCGTTTGAGTACCAGATGGCCGGCAAAGGCTTCACTTTCGTTGAAGTCCTGGCGGCTTGCCCGACGAACTGGGGTCTGACCCCGATCGAATCCGCCAAGCGGACAAAAGAAGAAGTAGCTGAGTATTACAAACTCGGCGAGATAAAAGTACCTGAGGAGGTAGCGTAAATGCTGGAATTCCAATTAGCCGGTTTTGGCGGCCAGGGGATTATGGTCATGGGTCAGGTTATGTGCT
>CAZHIT010000063.1:1613-11131 GCA_964533125.1 uncultured Candidatus Sumerlaeota bacterium | reverse complement strand
GGGCGAAGGCATCGTGACCACCGTCGGCTCCTCGGCGTCGCATAAGGACGTGCTGGAAAACCCGGATTCGATCTCCCGGACGGTGCTGTCCAAGGGCCTGGATGCCGGGACGGCCTTTGAGATTTTGTCCATCGACATCGCCGATGTGGATATCGGCCGCAATATCGGCGCCGAGCTGCAAAGCGACCGGGCGGAAGCGGACAAACGGATTGCCCAGGCCCGGGCGGAAGAGCGGCGGGCGATGGCCGTGGCTATGGAGCAAGAGATGAAGGCGAGTGTGCAGGAGATGCGGGCCAAAGTGGTGGAGGCGGAAGCGGAAGTCCCCAAGGCCCTGGCGGAAGCGTTGCGCGAGGGCAAGCTTGGGGCGATGGATTATTACAATATGCGCAACCTGATTGCCGATACCCAGATGCGCGATTCCATTTCCCGCCTCGGCCCCGGGGCGGATAATCCCGGCGAGAAAAAATAAGGCAGCTGGCGGTAAGGGGTGGCAGGAATGGACTCGTGGGTTGGCCTGATTGTCTTTTGGATCATCTCCGGGGTGATGCGCAACGCCCTCAAGCAAGCCAGGAACGTCCCGCCGCCGCGGCGGCGCCAGCCGGGTTGGCCCGGGCTGCCCCAGCGGCCGGTGGTTCCCCCTTCGGCGCAGCCGGCGGTCCGTCCACCGGCGGTACAACCGGCGGCAGTCAAACCGGCAGCCCGGCGGGAACCGGAGCGCAGCCCGAAAACGGCGACGCGCCCCGTGGCGCCGGCCGGGGCGGAAGGGCTGTCGCTGGAGCACGGTGAACCGCACGGAGAGCTGCATCCGCTGGACCGCTTGGCGCCGCCGGCAGTTCCGGCACCGGCGGACGGGGAAGGCAGCGATTGGCTGCCGTTCGGGGAGCGGGAGATACTGGCGGGGATTGTCTGGGCGGAGGTGCTGGGAGCGCCAAGAGCGCGGCGGCCGTACCGCCTGCCGGGGATGGCGGAACCGGGACAATAGGACTTAAGGACGGGTTGGTGTGGAAGCCACCGGCCCGTTTTTTGTGCCGTGAAGAGGAAACAAGAACTGGTCATTGACCGGAAAAAAGAATGTGTGTCCGAGAGTAATTCGGCAGGAGTACCGGCGGTAAGGGAGAAGTGAAGAAGGCAAGTATCCCCGGTACGCCGGGGGCTTGAGTTTGGTCAAAGGAGGCTTGGGGGAGATGCAAAAACCCAGAAGACTGCACGCGGGGGCCCGGGTGGCCATCGTCTCGCCCTCCAATGGGCTGCCGTACCGGTTCCCGGGAATCTATGCGCTGGGACTGAACAACCTGCGGGAAGTCTTCGGCCTGGAGGTGGTCGAGTTCCCCACCGCCCGCCAGTCACCGCAGGAGCTGTACCGGCACCCGGAACGGCGGGCGCAGGACTTAAACGCTGCCTTTGCCGACCGGAGCATCGACGGTATTATCACCTCCATCGGCGGGTATGAGTCGGTGCGAATCCTTAAATACCTGGATGTGGAGACTATCTTGAGCCACCCGAAGCTGCTGATGGGTTTTTCTGACGCCACGACCTTTCTGGCTTACTTAAGCGCGCTGGGGATGGTCACTTTCTACGGGCCTTCGGTGATGGCCGGCTTTGCCCAGACGCAAAGCCTCCCGCCGGAGTGGATCGCGCATGTGAAGGCCATGCTGTTCGCCGGCACCGTACCGTACACCTACTCCCCTTACGGTACTTGGGCCGATGGTTACCCCGATTGGAGCAATCCGGCGACCCATGGGCAATGCAATGAGTTTTTGCCCAATGCCGGCTGGCGGTTCATCCAGGGCCGGGAATTGGCCAGGGGCCGCCTGTGGGGCGGGTGCATCGAAGTTCTGGAGTTTCTGAAGAGTACGGATTACTGGCCGGAGCGCAGCTTCTGGCAGGACAAGATTCTGTGTCTGGAGGCATCGGAAGAAGCCCCGCCACCCCGGAATGTGGGGTATATGCTCCGCAATTACGGCATCCAGGGGGTGTTCGGGCAAATCCGGGGATTATTGATCGGGCGGCCGCAGAATTACACCGCCGCCCAAAAGCAGGAGATGGAACAGCTGGTGGGCGAAATCGTCGGGGACGAGTTCCACGCCGGCGATTTACCGGTGGCCGTGAATGTGGATTTTGGGCACACCGACCCGAAACTGATTTTGCCCCTGGGATGCGAGGCCGTCCTGGACCCAGCCACGAACGGTTTTCAACTGACCGAGAGCCCCTTTGCCGAATAGAAGATCGCTTACCGCTGCCGGGGGAGACAGAATACGGGTCTCCCCCGGTTTTTGCTGTCTTATGGAGCCGCGCGCTTTCCGGTAATAACCCCGGCCCGGCCGCATAAAATTAGTAAGCGGGGAGGAGTGAACAATGCCAAAAGAGAGTAAGGGCTTTAGGGTAAAAACCGGGTTTGCCAGTTTATTTGATTTGCCCCGGGACATTCTGCTGAACCTGCCCCGGATTACGGTAATCGGCAATCTGCAGATTATTTTGGAAAACCACCGCGGCCTGGTGGAGTACTCGGATGAGCGCATCCGGATTAACCTCGAGGGCAAAGAACTGACGGTTACCGGCAGCGGGCTGACCATCGGGGCCGTAAGCGAGGCCGAAATCATGATTGAAGGCAATATCGAGGGCCTGCACTTCCGGTAGGTGGGGAGGGAGCATAGTGTTCATCGTCCGGCTGTGGCGGTTTATCGTCGGCTATCTGGAAGTGCGCCTGGAAGGGCCGATGGTGGAAAAATTCATCAATCTGGCTACCGGCGACGGGATTTTCCCCTGGGGGATTCGCCGCATAAGCGGCGGGGTTAATGCGAAAATTAAGGTGAGTGACTTCCGCTATCTGCGTCCCCTGGCCCGGAAAACGGGCTGCCGGGTGAGAATCCGGGGGCGGTACGGCCTGCCGTTTATCCTGCACCGCCTGAAGCGGCGGAAGATGCTGGTTGCCGGAGCCGTTTTCTTTTTTCTGGCTCTCTACCTCCTGTCGTCTTACATCTGGTTCGTCGAGGTCAGCGGGGTGGAAAAACTTTCACGGGAGCAGATCCTGGACACGGCGGCGGGCATGGGGCTGCGGCCGGGCGTAATGCGCTTTTTGGTGGACATCCCGGAAGTGGAGAGCGATTTTCTCATCCGGTACAGCGATATCGCTTGGATTGGCATCAGTATCAGCGGGACCCGGGCCACGATTGAAATTATCGAGAAAAAACTGCCGCCGCCCGAGGCCCAAAGCGAGCAGGCTCCCGGGGACATTATCGCCGCCGCGGATGGGATCATCATCCGGATCGCCGTCCTGGATGGGGCGCCGCTGGTGCGGGAGGGGGATACGGTACGTGCCGGCCAGGTGCTGATCCAGGGTTTTGACCCGGCGGTTGGCCCGGTGCGCGCCGACGGCATCGTGGAAGCCCGGGTTTGGCGGGAAGCGACGGCCGAAGTCCCGCTGCGCCGGACATACCAGGAGCGGACCGGGCGGACGGCCACCGAGACCATAGTCTTAAAGGATGGGCAGAAACTGTTTTCCATCGGGCGGGTGGAATTTGTCCACTCCGAGACGGAGCAAACCCGGAAAAAATTACCCGGGTGGAGGAATCTGCTGTCGCCTGTCGAAATAGTCCTAATTAAATATTATGAGACCGAGGAAAAAGAAGAAAACTTAAGTATGGCTAAAGCCATCGACCTTGCCCGGCAAAAGGCAGTCGAAAGCCTGAAAACCCGGATCCCCAAACGGGCGGTATTGATCGCGCAGCGCGAGGAAGTCCTCAGCTCCCCCGGCGCTGCGGCGGCAACCGTGCGCCTGGTGATTGAAACCAGGGAGGATATAGGTATTCCCCAAGCCGGCAGTATCCAGCCGGGGCAGGATTAAAAAGGAGAGGCAGCAGGGAGGTTAATGCACGCATTGGAAGAAGACAAGCCGGTTGACCGGCAGATGATTATCGCCGACAATAACGAAGCCGCTGCGCTCTCCGGGCGCTACGATGAGCACCTGAAATACCTCGAAAAGGGCACCGGCACCAAACTGATGACCCGGGGCAACAGCATCCAGATCAGCGGGGACGAGACGGCGGCCCACCAGGCCCTGGCGGTGCTTACGCATCTGCGGGCGGTGTTCCGGGAGAACAACAGCGTCAACCTCCCGGAAGTCAAGTACGCGCTCCGGTTGGTGAAAGAAGGGAAAGAAGACAAGCTGGGGGAGATCTTGCACAACCTCATCGGCATTACCGCCCGCGGCAAGCAAATCAAACCGAAAAATCTGGGGCAAAAGCAGTATGTGGACGCGATTCGCAGTAACGACCTGGTCTTCGGCATCGGCCCGGCCGGCACCGGCAAGACCTATATTGCCGTGGCGATGGCCGTCGCCGCCCTGAAAAACCGGGAGGTCAACCGGATTATTCTGACCCGGCCGGCGGTGGAGGCCGGCGAAAAGCTTGGGTTTTTGCCTGGTGACCTGCAGGATAAGGTTGACCCGTATTTGCGGCCGCTGTACGATTCCATGTACGATATTTTGGGCGTCGACGCTTTCCAAAAGCATATGGAGCGGGCGGTGATCGAAGTCGCCCCCCTGGCCTACATGCGGGGCCGGACCTTAGACGATTCCTTTGTCATCCTGGACGAAGCGCAAAACACCACCCCGGAGCAGATGAAGATGTTTTTAACCCGCCTGGGGTTTGGCTCCAAAGCGGTGGTTACCGGGGATATCACCCAGATCGACCTGCCGGCCGGGAAGCATTCCGGCCTGGAGCACGCCCGGTTCATCCTGGAAGGAATCGAGGGCATGGCTTTTGTGTATTTCTCGGAACAGGATGTGGTGCGCCACGAGCTGGTCCAGAAGATCATCAGGGCCTACGAGAAATACGACCAGGAGCAGAAGAAAGAGTAACGGCGAGGGCTAACGAGGGAGAGTGGAGGATGAAACCTTACGAAATCCCCCAGGAAGTAGGCAAGCAGCTTTCCCGCCTGCGCCAAAGCCGGGTTAAGTCGGGCCGTCGCCTGCTGTGGGCGGCGCTCACCTACCTGGTTCTGCTGGTTACGGTCGTCGGCAGCGTCATCCCCCAGCAGGTGCAGCTGAAGCAGGGGGACGTCGCCACCCGTGATATTGAAGCGCCGATGACCATCGTCAACCGCCTGGCCACGGAAGCCGAAAAAAAGGCGCGGGTGGCGGCGGTGGAAGAAGTCTGGAGTTTGGACCTGACCGTGGCCGACACCGTGGCGGGTCAGATTAATGGTGCCTTTGACCGGATCCGGGCGGCGAATGCCGATTCAGGCGTCTCCGAATCCCAGCGGGCCGCACAGGTAAGCGAGCTGCTGGATTTTAACGTCGCCAACAGCGCGGTCCTGGGTGTGCTGCGCTTAAACGCGGCACTCCTCGGGCAGCTGGAAGAAAACACCGTGCAGATTGTCCGAAACCTACTCCAGGGCGGGGTGAAAGCCGAACGCCTGAGTGAGATCAAAACCCAGGCGGCAGCCCAGATCGATGCCCTTAACTTCGATAAGGCGCCGAAAACCTTTGCCGCGGCGCTTGCGGGCAGTGTCCTGCGCCCCAATTTCGTCTTCGACGAAGCGGAGACCAACCGGCGGCGCGAGCTGGCCCGGGTGGAGGTAGAGCGCAACCCGGTGAAGATTCTCCGCGGGCAGTCGGTGATCCGCAAAGGCGACGCGGTAACCGAAGAGCAGATCGCGATTTTGGAGGACCTGGGCTTGCTCCGGCAGCAGGCGGATTACGGCCGGATTTTGGGCCTGGGCCTCTTTGTCCTGCTCCTGGTGGTGCTGGTGGGGATGTACCTGGCCAAGTTTAACCCGGCGGTCTATCATAACGAATCGTATTTGGTCCTCCTGGGCCTGGTGGTGTCGCTCACCCTCATGATCAGTAAAATTCTGGGCGGGGTGTCGCCGTTGTTGGTGCCGGTGGCCGCCGGGGCTATGCTTGTGGCCGTGCTGCTGGATATCAAACTCGCCAATATGATTAATGTGGTCCTGAGCCTGCTCGCCGGGGTGGTCCTGGGCAACGAACTGCGGTTGATGGTGGTCGCAATGGTGAGCGGGTTCGCGGCGGTCTTCAGCTTATCCCGGGTCAACCAGCGAAGTGACCTGACCCGCTCCGGGCTGTACATCGGCGTCGCCAATATCCTGGCGACCTTAGGGATGGGGGCGGTGGCCGGGGCGTCTCTGTTGGAAGTATTGCGGGAAAGCTTTCTGGGTACGCTAGGGCTAGCCAACGGCCTGATCGTAGTCGTTTTAGTCAACGGGTTTTTGCCGTATCTGGAGAATAATTTTGGGATTACTACCGCCGTAAAACTGTCCGAACTCTCCAACCCCAGCCATCCTTTGCTCCGGCGTCTGCTGATTGAAACCCCAGGAACCTACCACCACAGCATCATCGTCGGCAACCTGGCCGAAGCGGCGGCGGAGGCGGTGGACGGGGAACCGCTTCTGGCCCGGGCCGGCGCGTATTACCACGATGTGGGGAAGATCAAGCGGCCGTATTTCTTTGTGGAAAACCAGCTCAGCGGGGGTAATCCCCACGACCGGGTTTCCCCGAACCTGAGCACTTTGATGATTACCTCGCATATTAAAGACGGGGTGGAGCTGGCCCGGGAGTATAAGCTCCCGGCGGTCATCGCGGATATCATCCGCCAGCACCACGGTACCAGTCTGGTTAAGTATTTTTACCAGCTCGCGGCGGGGAAGGACAGCAGCGAACCGGTAGCGGAAGAGGATTTTCGCTACGAAGGGCCTAAACCGCAGACCAAAGAGGCGGCGATTGTGATGCTGGCCGATTCGGTGGAGGCGGCGGTCCGCTCGCTCGCTAAGCCGACCAAGGAACGGATTGAGGCGATGGTCCGCAGCATCCTGCAGGACCGTCTGCAGGACGGACAGCTCGATGAAAGTGCTCTGACCTTTAAGGATGTCGACCGGATCGCGGCGACTTTTGTGCGCATTCTGCAGGGGATTTTCCACGCGCGGATCGAATACCCGGAAACCAATGAGCCGGCAGATAGGGGTGGAAGCAATGGAAATCCAGATCATGAATCTGTTAGAGACGGCGGAGTTGGCGCCGGACCTGGAAAAACAGACGGCGGCGCTGCTACAGGCCGCGCTTGAGCGGGAAGGCGCCCGGGGCGCAACCGAAGTGAGCGTCAGCTTCGTGGATGACCGGACCATTCAGGCGTTAAACCGCGACTACCGGGGCCTGGATGAGCCGACGGATGTGCTCTCCTTTTCCCAGCTGGAAGGGGAAAGCGATGAGCCGGCGGTGCAGGGGGAGACCGGGGGCAAAACGCTCGGGGATATCGTGATTTCGCTCGAGACCGCCGCCCGGCAGGCCGAGGAGTACGGCCACAGCCTGGGCCGGGAAATCGGGTTTTTGGCTGTGCACGGCCTGCTGCATTTGCTGGGTTTTGACCATGAGAATGAGGCTGAAGACGAGAACATGCAGGCCAGGACCGAGGGTATCCTGAGCGATTTTGGCCTGCTGCGGTAAGCGAAGATGAAGCGGCCGTTAGTCGCCAGTTTTCACGATGCCTGGAGCGGGATGGCTTACGGGCTGCAAACCCAGCGGAATATGCGCATCCACCTGCTGGCCGGGGCTCTGGTCATCAGCCTGTCCTGTATCCTGCGGGTGGCTCCGGCCGAACTGCTTATGCTGGTCTTTGCGGTCAGCCTGGTCTGGGTGACCGAAATGTTGAATACCGCCATCGAAAAGTGCGTTGACCTGATCACCGAGGAGTACCACCCACTCGCGGCCACCGCCAAAAATGTGGCGGCGGGGGCGGTGCTGGTGGCGGCGGTGAACGCGGTGCTGGCCGGGCTAGTGGTGTTTGGTCCCCGGGTGCTAGCTCTGGGGCGGCAGTGGCTCAGGAAATGAGGATAGGCCTGCTGCTGCCGGCAGGGGCTTTTTTTCTGAGAGGGGGATTTTTAATGGTATCAGGCTATAAATCCGGCTTTGTGGCGGTGATCGGCCGCCCCAATGCCGGGAAGTCAACGCTGCTAAACCGGTTGCTGGGGGAAAAACTGGTCATTGTTTCGGACAAGCCCCAGACCACCCGCAACCGTATCAACTGCATTCTGACCCGGGAGGATTCGCAGATCATTTTTATCGACACCCCGGGCATGCATAAGCCGAAGACCAAACTGGGCGAGTATATGGTCGATACCGCGAAGAGCGCCCTGGAGGAAGTCGACCTGGTTTTGCTGATGGTGGATGCGAGCGTCGAGACGGGTACCGGGGACAAGTATGTGGTCGACAGCTTAAGCGGGATCACCACCCCGGTCTTCCTGCTGCTGAACAAAGCCGACCTGGTCTCAGCCGACCGCCTGCAGGAGTTGACCGAAACTTACCGGTCCTGGTTTGCTTTCCGGGAGGTAATCAGTATCTCGGCCCGGGAGGGCGATAACCTGCCGCTGCTCCTGGATCAGATTACCGCGCTCTTACCGCTCGGGCCGCAGTATTACCCGGACGATATGGTCATCGACCAGCCGGAGCGGTTTATAATCGCCGAGCTGATCCGCGAAAAGGCCCTGTTGCTGACGGAAGAAGAAATTCCCCACGCGGTGGCGGTAGACATCGACGAAATTACCGAGCGCAGCAACGGGGTCCTGTTCGTGCGGGCGACGCTGTATCTGGAGCGGGAGTCGCAAAAGGGGATCGTCATCGGCGCCGGCGGGGCACGCTTAAAGGAAATCGGCCGCCTGGCCCGCCAGGATATCGAAGGCTTGCTCGGCACGAAGATTTTCCTCGATTTATGGGTCAAGGTAAAAAAAGACTGGCGCAAGCGGGGCGACGCCCTCCGGCAGTTCGGTTACGAATAGGATTGGTGAGACAAGATGCGCTTCTATGATGTCAGTGCGGTGATCATCCGGGTGCGGGACTTTATGGAGGCCGACCGGATGGTGACCCTGCTCTCCAGGGAACGGGGCAAGATCCGGGCGGTGGCCCGCGGCGTCCCCGCAACCGTTTAAGCGGCAGCACCCAGTTGTTCTGCTACGGCAGTTATTCGCTGGTGAGCGGCAAGGGCCTGGATAATTTAAGCCAGGGCGATATCAGCGAGTCGTTTATCAGCCTGCGGGAAGATTTGGATAAAATGACCTACGCCGCTTACCTGGCCGAGGTCATGGACGAAATGGTGGAGGAAGGGGATCGCCAGGAAGAACTGTTTGCCCTGCTGCTAAACGCCTTCTTACTCCTGGAGCGGGGCGATGCCCCGGACCTGGTGACCGCCTGGTTTACCATCCGCCTGCTCTACCTTTTAGGCTATCGGCCGGAACTGGGGCATTGCGGCAACTGCCGTCAGGATAATTTTGCCGCCGGGATGTGGCTGAGTCCGGCCCAGGGCAGTCTCCTCTGCCCGGACTGCTACCGCCTGGACCCGCAGGCGATCCGGATCACGCCGGGTCTGCGGGAAGTCTTAAAACACCTTTTGACCGTGGAAGCCTCCCGGCTGCGGGTGCTGAAACTGGCCCCGGAGCGGCTTACGGAGCTGAACCGGGTCCTTGAGGCAATGCTCACCCAGCATTTGCCGCGCCCGCTGAAATCGTTAGAA
>CAZHIT010000063.1:0-1546 GCA_964533125.1 uncultured Candidatus Sumerlaeota bacterium | reverse complement strand
GTAAAACTAACGCCAGACGAAGACGGAAAGAAGGGTGAACGGATTGGCCATTGACTTAGAGAGTATTGACTTAATCCGGCAGCGGACCGGCCTGAATTATCGGCAGGCGAAGGAATTGCTGGAGAGTACCGAGGGTGACGTGGTGGCGGCGCTGATCGCGGCGGAGGAAAGAGAGAAGACCTGGCAGGAGGAATTCGCGGTCAAGGGCAACGAACTGATCGAAACCCTGCGCGAGATTATCCGCAAGGGCAATGTCACCAAACTCCGGGTCAAGAACGGCGGGCAAACCATCGTCGAGATCCCGGTGACCGTGGGGGCGGTGGGCGCCCTGGTGGTGCCGAACCTGGCGGCGCTGGGGGCGATTACCGCGCTCCTCACCCGGTGCACCATCGAGATTGAACGCGAGCCCAAACCGGGGGAACCGGCCGAAGGCGAAGTGAGAGTGGAATAGGGGTTAGCACCGCAGAGCAGCATCGGCCGTTTTGGCCGGTGCTTTCCTTTGCGGAAAAATATCGCCGGCCGGCAGGAAAACCAGGGGCGGCAGAGTATATACTATATAGACCAAGATAACTATAAAGTATAGCACATTGTCTTTTTTTACGGCACGAAGGGTGGTGAGGGGCGATCGAACTGACACCCCGACAGGAAAAGATCGTGGAAATCGTCAAAGAAAGCGAACCGATTACGGGGGAACAAATTGCCGAAAAGCTATCGCTCACCCGGGCGGCCATCCGGTCGGACCTGGCGATTCTCACCATGTCGCGGATTTTGGAGGCTAAACCCCGGGTTGGTTATTTCTTTTCCGGACTGAAGATCGACTATCTGATCGGTGAGCAGGTCCGGAAAATCAAAATTCGGGATATCAAATCCGTGCCGGTGGTCGTGCAGGAGAATACCTCGGTTTACGACGCGGTAGTCACCTTGTTTCTGGAGGATACCGGTACCCTGTTTGTGGTGCGCGAAGGCGGAATTTTGGAAGGGGTGGTCTCCCGCAAGGATTTGCTGAAAGCGACGCTCGGGAACGCCGATATCCACAAAATCCCGGTGGGGGTAATCATGACCCGGATGCCCAATATCGTGACGGTGTTCCCGGACGAGACCGTGTACGAGGCCGCCAAGCGGATCGTGGATAAAGAGGTGGATGCCTTGCCGGTGGTCCGCCCGGTGCAGCGGGATGGCAGCGCCCGGGAGGAGTACGAGGTGATCGGCAAGATTACCAAAACCAATATTACCCGGATCTTCGTCGATCTGGCGGAGGGCAGGTAAAGGAGGAAAGGCGGATGGTTGAGACGGGGATACCGGTAGTATATGTTGTGTCCGATTCCGTGGGGGAGACGGCCGAGTTTGTGGTGCGGGCCGCGGCCAGCCAATTCAATTCGGGTCACCTGGAGATTAAGCGCATCCCGTACACCAGCACCGAAGAGCAAATCGCCGGGGTGGTTGCCCGGGCCAAGCTGACCGACAGCATCGTCGCCTACACCCTGGTGCTGCCGGAACTGAGGGTGGCCATTGAGAAAGAGGGCAGAGTCCAGGGGGTGGTGACCGT
>CAZHIT010000062.1:0-11169 GCA_964533125.1 uncultured Candidatus Sumerlaeota bacterium | reverse complement strand
AAAAGGGGGGTGCAGCATGAGCGAGGAACCGATCGAAATAACCGTCGAGGAATTGGAGGCGGAACCAGATCCGCCCCCGGCAGTTTACCCCAGAGTAGCCGGCTGGAGCGGGCAGGTTCCGCCCATCGAGATCAGCGCCGATGATTTGGAGCCGCAAACTACAGCCAAGCCTTTGGCAAAGGGCATCGCCGCCAAGACCCGGGTTAGTTTAGACCCCTTGCTGCGGAAGGGCATTTTGGCCGGTGCCTTGGGCGGGTTTTTCGCCTGGGTGGTGACTGAAGTTTTCTATGGTGACCGGAACTATTATGACAATGCCAGTATGATCCTCGGAATCGGTATCTGGGGTGGGATTCTCGGCAGTGTCATCAGCGGCACACTCAATGTGATGGAAGGGTATTATCAGGAAAACAAACTGCGATTCACTCCCACTCTCCTTAAGAGCCTGGGTGTTGGCTTTTTCTGTGCGTTTATCGGCTCTGGCATCGCGCAGGCGTTCTACAGTGCGCTTGGCGGTGGTACGCAAAAAACCTTTTTGTTGCAAATAGTGCTGCGGTCTACTGCCTGGGCTTTCGCCGGACTGGGGATTGGCGCCGGGCAAGCGGTTATACGCCCATCCGCTCAGCGGACCCGTAACGCTTTGCTGGGGGGTCTGGCTGGGGGATTCATCGGCGGGTTGCTGTTTGATCCGATCTGTGCAGTCATCGGCACTGATGTTTACAGCCGGGCGGTGGGTATCACCGTTATGGGCCTGTGCACCGGCGGTGCCATCAACCTCGTGGAGCAGTTGACCAAAGAAGCCTGGCTCTCGGTCATCCGCGGCGCCTTCACCGGCAAAGAGTTCATCCTCTACGGGAATAGCGTGATCATCGGCTCCGGCGGCAAAAGTACCATCGTCCTCTTTCGCGACCCCGGTGTTCTCGGGCAGCACGCCGAGTTTCGGGCCGAGGGCGGGGGCTGGTGGCTTAACGACGCCCATCCCACCCCGGCGACCTTCGTCAACGGCGAAGCGGTGCGGCGGCGGCGCCTCCGGGAAGGGGATATCGTCCGAATCGGGGAAGCGGCGCTGGTCTACCACGAGCGGAAAGTGGTGGCATGAGTATGAAACGACTGTCGATCTCCCTCCTGGTCATCCTGCTCCTGTTCACCCTCCTCCAGGCCCAGATCCTCGCGGCCGCCGACTACACGGCGTTATTTGACTATACCGCTCCGGCGGTAGTGATGGTGGAGTCGGGCAGTGGCAGCGGCGCCGGTTTTCTCGTCAGCCCGGCCGGGTATGTGGCCACGTGCAGCCATGTGCTGGACGGAGATAGCACCGTCAGCCTGGCCTTCTTCAACGGGAAGGAAATGGCGGGCAAGGTAATCTGGGATAACCCGGAGATGGACCTGGCGCTGCTGCAGGTGGATGTTATGAACCTGCCCAGCTTGCGCTTGGGCAACCCGGAGGCCCTGCGGGTGGGCGATGAGGTCTTCACCGTCGGCGCGCCCCTGGGTTTGGATTATTCTCTCGCCCGGGGACTCGTCAGCGGGGCGAAGAGGGAGATCGAGGGGGTCGAACACCTCCAGTTGGATGTGCCGCTTAATCCCGGCAACAGCGGCGGCCCGCTCTTAAATCTCCAGGGCGAAGTGGTCGGGATCTGTGTTTCGATGGAGCCCGAGGCGCAGGGGATCACCTTCGCGGTACCGGTCACCCTGCTCCTGCCGGCGCTTACCGCCAACCGTATCCCGGTAGACTGTACCTCCGACCTTGATATCGCCTTTGCGGCGGCGGATGCCCCGTCGGAACCGGCAGGACGGAACGGCTCGCTTGCCCCTTGGATTCTTGTGCCGGTAATCCTCTTGGGCGCTGGCGGCTGGTACCTGTACCGGAAGCGTAAGGGTCCCAAAGAGGCGCCGTTTGAGATTGATCTGCGGTAAAGAAAGCAGGGATAAGATGAGTAAAGGCAACTATCTGGATGACGAAATTGACCTGGAGCTGAGCGAACCTGACGCTGACGACAGAGAGCCTTGGGAGGTTCCACCCGGCGCGGTCTGGTACGGGGAGATGGCCGATGGCGACATCCGGATCTACATGGAAGAATCAGTCTACCAGGGTATCGAGGCCTTCGCCCGGACGTCGGGGAACGAAAAGGGCGGGGTCCTGCTCGGCCAATACCAAGAGGTGTCCGGGGAGTTCGCCCTGGTCATCAGCGCCTCGGTCGAAGCGACCACCGCCAAATCCAGCCGGGCCGCGCTCACCTTCACCCATGAGTCCTGGGAAGAGATCCACCGTGCTGTGGATACCTTCTACCCGAAACTCAAAATCGTCGGTTGGTTCCACACCCACCCCGGATTCGGCATCTTTCTTTCCAGTCACGATCAGTTTATCTCCAATAACTTTTTCAACCTCCCCTGGCAGGTGGCCTATGTCGTCGATCCCACCCACAACACCCGGGGCTTTTTCCAATGGCAAAACCACCATACGGTCCTTTGCACCGGCTTTGCCCTGTATCGCAAGGACGGCGATACCCCCCTGGTCACCCCGCCGGATTATGCAATCTCCCAGCAGGTCCCGCCCGTCATCACCCCCCCGGGAGGGCTCGGTGGGACAGTGGTTGGCCAAGGCGAATCTGATTTCGAGATTGATATCTATGGTGAACCTAAACCGATTGCTTCAGACACTCCCCCCGAACCACCAGTCACACCCACGCAGCCCGATCCTGCCCCGCCCGTTCCTCCCGTCCCCCCTGTGCCGGTCGTCGTCCCCGCCCGGACCCCGGCGAGCATGTATCTCCTCCTGCTGGTCGCAGTGTTCATGGCTAGCGTGAGCGCTTATACCTCCTGGCAGCTTGGCCGGCAGATCACCATCGTCCGGACGCAGATCGAGACCCTCCAGGCAGAAATGCAGGAAGCCGCAAACAGCACTGTTCCGTCCGAACCCAGCCCCAAGGTCACCTTCGTTTATCACGTCGTCAAAGGCGATACCCTGGGCAAGATCAGCCGCGCCTTCCTCGGGGATGCCGGGCGGTATCCGGAGATTATGCGGGCTAACAACCTCACGAGCACCGATATCTATGTCGGGCAGGTGCTGCACATCGATTTGGCGCCGGAGACCTCGCCTGGGATAGTGATTGGTCATAAGTAGAAGCTGCCGGCGTCGGTAGAACCCGATGCCGGCTTATCTTTAGCCTCTGGCTTTTGATGGTTGGGTCGAACATTAGGCGGAGGACAAGGGTTGTGGGCTCGCGTCCTGCCATGTCCACTGGCAGAAAAGGTAATGTCCATCTCCTCGCGCAAACACTTTTTGATTTGTCGGACGAAATGGCCACCCGGATCAATATTGAGTTCTATGCCAACGCCGCCGACGCTTTCCAGAAGGTGATTTTGGATTAGCCGACTAAGAGATTGGGGGCAGAAAGTTGAATCCAATACCTGATTTCTCCTACTTTGCTATTCCCGGCGTAATGGAATCTATCCGGAGGGCGGGCGCTCCGACCAGTTCGATTATCCTCCTGGATAATCGCTTCGACGCTTGGGACGAAGCCTTGGTCGATGATTATCGACTGCAGGAACGCCTACATCTGGAAAGCGGTATGACCCACCATATTTTTGTCACTTATGCTCCCAATGAATACTTTCTCCTCAGCCAACGTCAGCATATGCAACAGTTGATCAAACCGGCTGCCGCCGGGATTGATCAGGTCCTATCCGATTATGGTGTGGAAGACAGGGTGGAGTTCATGGCCCTTTCTGATCATTGGCTGAATGATTTGTTTGCTAACCGCGAAAGCCATTATGAGGCGGCCAAAATGCTAGCGGGTTGTTTTGGCTTGCGCGAAAACGACTTGCCGGCAATACTGCTTTGGAGCAATATCGACAACCGACAGGCGGTTACCTTAAGCTTGTCGCCGGCGAAGGGAACTATATCCAGCCGTATCCTGGCGGTATACCGGGCAATTTTTGCCGCCAGCCAGGAATCAGCTGAACGCATCGGCCGGGTGGATCTGAATTATTCATTCTTGCAGCAACTCCAGCGCCGGATGCAGAAAAACTTCGCTCGGTCCGGGGTCGGGGACGTTGCTCCGTCGGCGATTTCCCGGAGCGGCGCTAACCCGGTATCCCAAGTGTTCAGAGATGTAGCCAGTGAATACCGGCAGCGGTTCTCGGATTCTCTGCTTCACTACGAGGAAGAGGCATCCCGCCTGACCTTGGCCCCGCGCAAGATTATGCCGGTGGCCGAACAGAACCGAACCAAGATAGAACGCAATTTGACTGAAGCTGGTTATGCCTTCAAGCGCCATGGCGGAAACCATGATATTTGGGTGCATAAGATTACCGGTAAATCCGTGTCGGTGCCAAGGCATCCCCAGACATCTATCGGTGTTGCCTATAGTCTTAACCGGGCTATGTCTCAATGATTGCCCTGCTGTCGATTGAAATAGAAATCGGCGGACAAGGAGACTGATTGTGTCTTGGAGTGATTATGGCGCGGGCAGCTTTCATTAACAAGACAGCAAAAACAAAGCCGGGAGCACTCACGCTCCCGGCTCTTCATTCCCATCCCTCGCCTAAATCCCCACCTGATCCAACTCCATCAAACCATACGTCTTAATCAAATTCAGCAGCTTAACCGGGTACAGCGGATCAGTCGCGTACCCGGACCGCTTAATCGCCCAGGCCCCCAGCGTGCTGTCGTACATCACCGCCCGGAAGGGCGCATAGCGGGCGGAGGTCAGGAGCAAATTATTTCGGTCGGCCCAGCTTTCACTCACATTATTGTAGGCCCGGAAGGCGGCGTCCACGGTATAGGTGACCCCGTTGTACACTTCCCAGGTGCTGGAGGTAACCGAACCCTTGGGCCCGGTACCCTTGATGCCAAACAGGTTATTCGATAGCTTGCCGCTGTATTTATCTACCGGTACCTTCTGCCCCCAGCCGGTCTCCAAAATAGCCTGGGCGGTCTGCAGGGCGGTAGACATCCCGGTCTTGGCGGCCGAAGCCTTGGCCAACCCGGCGGCCAGGTCCAAAAACTCCTCTTTGGGCACGATCGCCTTGGGCCCGTACACCGTCCCGTGGTAGGCCTTAAATGCAATAGTTTCGCTCGTGACCTTAACACCCTTCCAGGTGCCCACTGCCTGCAGGGAGAGAGCGGTGCCGTCGGCCTTGGCGGTGGTGTACTTCGCCGTAAGATCAGCCGCCGAGGCGATAGTGGTTTTGGCACCGGTGGCGGTATTGGTGAGGATATAGTTCAGGCTGTCAAGCGGGACATTGGCGCGGACCGAGAGCGATAAGGCTTCGGTCACGACCTGCTGGGGCCCCACGCCCTGGAGGCGGACTTTGGGGCTGCCGTCCACGTTCACCCGGACGGGGCTGCTGGTGTAGCTGTCGCCCCGGGTATCCTTCACCCGGACCGAGAGTTCCTTAGCGCCGGATGAGTCCGGCCCCGGGAACCAGGCGTACGAGCCGTAGGGAATGGTGGCCAGGATGGTCTCGACGCCTGTCGCAACATCCCGGATGAGATACTGGGTTTCGCTCACATTGAAGTTCCGGTTGGCCAAGAGACTCACCGGCTGACTGATGGTCATACCTTGGGTGACGCCGGTAAGCGATAGTTGCCGCTCGAGGGCGACGGTGACGTTCATACTGTCGGTGGCGCAGAGGTTTCCGTTCCCGTCAAAGGCGGCGACGGTGATGGTGTATTCGCCGTTTTGCTCCAGGGTAGGCGTCCAGGTATAGCTGCCCTGCGGGTCCTGCTGTTCGATGGTGGTGACCTTCCCGGTCGCGGTCTGGGTGAAGGTGTACTGGACGTAAGGGGTGAGGTAGTTTACGGTTTGCCCAAAGGTGATGGTGTCGCTCACGGTGGCGGCCGGGCTGATTCCGGTGAGCATCACCTGGGGGATCACTTCGATGTTCACCGGTACGGCATCCCCGCCGATAAATGCGCCCGCAGCGTTATAGCAGGCGAGCACGAGGACCTTGGTCCCCTGGTCTTCAATCCGCGGGAGGAAGGTTAACTCCCCGGCCGCTTCCCGCGCTGCCGCCACAACCAGGCCTTTGCCGGTTATCGGATCCAGCAGCATCAGCTTCATTTCGGCGACCGACGCGCTCAAAGTGGTGGGGACGGAGACCCGGACGCTGGTTTCACCCATGATGTCAGCGCCGGGGGCCGGGGAGGTCAGGCGCACCGGGTAAAAGGCGGCGATCCCGGTGGGCTGAGACGAGTTGACGACGACGGAGTTGGTTGACTCCACCCAACCGACCCCGATGCCCAGCGCGTTGCCGATGAGGCGCAGGGGGACATAGGTGAGGTTGTTGATAATCTGCGGTGTTACATCGCTCAGGTTATAGACCGCCCCGTCGTTGTAGCCCACCAGGCGGCTCCCGATGCGCAGCGAGGCCGTCTTGTCGCCCTTGGTCACGGTCACGGTCTGCGTGGCCCCGTCCCAGGTGACATAAGCCCCGATTTGTTCGGAGATAAAGCGCACCGGCACCAGGGTGCGGCCGTTTTGGGTGACCGGAGCACAGGAAGCGGTCACGTCCTGGCCGTCCAGCAGCACCCGGATCCGGTTTGGCGTGGCCGGGGCGGCCGCGAGGGGACTCGCCATCAGCAAAAGAGAGAGGATAAGACACAAAGCGCGGTGCAGAAATGTTTTGTTCACCATAGTTAACTCCTTTAGCAATTGATAGTTGTCCATCTGTTTAGACTGTTGTTTTCCTTAAAAGTTTCGTAAACTCCTGCGGTTTTCTGGCCTGGAATGATTTACCGGTTAACCGGGAGGGGTAACCGGCGTCTTTGGCGCGGGATCAGCATGGCGGACAGGGAGGAATTTACGCGCCCGGCGTGGTATAGTGGAAGGAGCAGACCGGCCAAAACCCGGTCAAAATCCGGCCGAAAAAACGCGGCGAGGTGGAAACATGGAAGAAAAAACGAATGTGATGCGCACCCTGGATAAACTGAAAATCCCCTACACCCCGCACGATTACTCCACTACCGGCGCGGTCAGCGGCATCGAGGTCGCCCAGGCCCTGGGGCAAGACCCGCGGCGGGTGTTCAAGACCCTGGTGACGGTGGGGAAAAGCGGTAAGAACTACGTCTTTCTCATCCCCGTGGCGGCCGAACTGGAATTAAAGGCCGCCGCCCAGAGCGTGCACGAAAAGGCGATTGAGATGATCAAGGCCAAAGACCTGCTGCCCCTCACCGGCTATGTCCACGGGGGCTGTTCGCCCATCGGGATGAAAAAGGCGCTGCCCACGGTTATCGACGCTTCGGCCGGCGAACTTACAGCCATCATCTTCAGCGCCGGGAAGATCGGTTACCAGGTGGAGATGAGTCTCGCGGACCTGGCCCGGGCCATTCGTTTCGAACTGGCCGCAGTGGTTTAGCCATCGCATTGTCCCCCATAAGGGTTAAAAGGCCGGAACACATTGATATTTGCCGGATGAGTTGGTACAATTGGGTTAGTTTAGCTTTGGCCCGGCCTGTCTGCCGGGTTGCCGGGGTTCGAGGAAAGCCAGGAAGGAAGGTTGAAGTGAGATGACCGACATAACCGCCCTGACGATCGCCAAAAATGAACAAACCATCGCCTTGCTGCCGAAGATGGCCAACCGGCACGGCCTGGTCGCCGGTGCCACCGGCACCGGCAAGACGGTGACCCTGCAGGGCTTGGCCGAGGCTTTTAGCCGGATCGGGGTACCGGTGTTTCTCTCCGATATCAAAGGGGACCTCTCCGGGATGGCGTCGGGCGGCGGCGGCAACCGCAAAGTGAACGAGCGGATCATCGAACTGGGCCTGGAGCCTTTCACTTTTGAGGGCTATCCGGTGGTCTTCTGGGATGTTTTTGGCCGGCAGGGGCACGCCGTACGGACTACTGTATCCGAGATGGGCCCGCTGCTCCTGTCGCGGCTGCTGAACCTAAACGAGACCCAGAGCGGGGTCCTGCAGATCATCTTCAAGATCGCCGACGACCGCGGTCTCCTCCTCCTCGATCTGAAGGACCTGCGGGCGATGACGATCGAGGTGGGCGAAAACGCCAAAGAATACACCACCACCTACGGCAACGTGTCCCGGCCGAGCGTCGGGGCGATCCAGCGCTCCATCCTGACCCTGGAAGAGCAGGGCGGGGATGTCTTCTTCGGCGAGCCGGCTTTGGATATTCTCGATTGGCTCCGGACTGACCCGCAGGGGCGGGGCTATGTGAATCTGCTCGCCTCCGACCAGTTGTTCCAGTCGCCGGCGCTATATGCCACCTTCCTGCTGTGGCTTTTGTCCGAGCTGTACGAACAACTGCCGGAAGTGGGCGACCTGGATAAACCCAAGCTGGTATTCTTCTTTGACGAAGCCCACATCCTCTTTGGCGAAGCGCCGAAGGTCCTGCTCGATAAGGTGGAGCAGGTGGTCCGCCTCATCCGCTCCAAAGGTGTGGGGATTTTCTTCATCACCCAAAACCCCATCGATATCCCCGATAAGGTCCTGGGGCAGCTCGGTAACCGGGTCCAGCACGCCCTGCGGGCCTACACTCCCCGCGACCAGAAAGCGGTGAAGGCGGCGGCCGAGACCTTCCGCATCAACCCCAAAGTGGATGTGGCGACCGAGATCACCGAACTCGCGGTCGGCGAAGCCCTCATCTCTTGCCTGGATAAAGACGGCCGCCCCAGCATGGTCGAGCGGGCCTTCGTCCTGCCGCCCCACAGCCAGATTGGCCCCATCCCTCCTGAACTCCGGCAGCAGTTGGTGGCGCAGTCGCCGCTCGCCGGCAAATACGACCGGGCGTACGACCGCCATTCGGCCTACGAGGCTTTGCAGCCGGAGGCCGCGCCAACCGAACCCGCCCCCACCCGCCGGAAGGCCGAGACTCCGGCACCGCAACCTAAGAAAACGACACGGAAAAAGGACAATACCCTCGAGAAGATGGCCAACTCGGCCGTCACTTCCATCGGGCGCGAAATCGGTCGCCAACTCATCCGGGGGCTTATGGGTTCGCTCACCCGCCGTTAAAAATACCTGGCCCAGGGTTGGCTAGGCCGAGGGATGTGCACAACAAAGCCAGCGCCGCGCAACAATTTGCGCGGCGCTCAGTATTTCCGGAAGCGGGAGCATAGCTTGGCTTTGGCGGTTTTTTCCCGCCGGTTCGTAAGAGGGCCTTGACCCCATCCTCCGCCCGCCGCAACCATAGACGCCTGAATTGGGTCAGGGAAAATTCGGGGGGAAAATCGGGAAATACCAGTCCAATCGCCGAGCGAAGATGGGTCGATCGCCGCTTTTTCGCCGTGGCTCAGCGCAGCGGTTGGGCGAAGCCCAGAAGTTGTTGGATCACTGCCGCCACGGCCTGGACGGCGCATTCGGCCGTTTTTGCTTCATCCGGGGGTCCGGAAGTCAGCCCGGTCTGCGCGAACAACAGGTTCTGCCGGGGCAGGAGGTTCAGTGCTCCGCCCCCGCTCAATGGGGGCATACTGTGCTCCAGGCGCTTTTGGTCTCCTGGTTTGTCGGCGCGTACAATTAAGCGGAGGATAGTCGTCTGCGCTCTTGGGTCAAAGCGCACCAAATAGTCGAAGAAAAAAGCGATGGTTGGTTCGGGGAGCAAGCGCCAGCGGGTGTAACCCGTGGCGTCCGAGAACCAGGTATCGACGCTGGTACGATTGGCTTGATAAACCGAGAAAACGATCTCCGGATACTGCCGGGACAGTTGGTCGTTGCTGCTCTTGACGATGCGGCGGTTGCGGCGGCGGGATTCCCATTCCGCTTCAGTGGCCGTGGACGAGGATGAGCCAACTTCGGAAGCAACCGCAGTCAGAGCGGTCAGGGAAAGGAGACTCTTCAGGTTGGCGATTTCGTCCTCACTGATTTCCTCGGCTTCGTCCAGTTGGAGGGCAGCCAGGAACATAGCCGCGAAACCGGCGATCTGGCGCGTCGCCTTGCCTGCGGCCACGCCCAAACCTAGGGCTTCCTGCAGCTCAGGATCAGCACTGATCTGTTCCGGGTCGGTCAGACGCTGGAGGAGAGCCGAGTCTAGGTGGGCAGCCTGGCCGGCCAGGTAAAAGTAGAGGTTTTCGTACGCCATCTGCATGCAGAGAAGGGCAAACAATACCCGCTGGCGGTCGGGATGCAGGGTATTTTCTTTCGTTTGGCGGCGGTAGATGCCATCCAGCAGCAAAAAGGAGTTGACCAAGCGTTTGATGGTGCGGGGATTGCTGCCGATGGAGGTCCGGATCAAATCGATAAACAGGTTGATATCGGGCGATTTAGGGTCGATTCCCAGCGGCTGCAGGAGGGTAGCGACATAGTTTTGCAGGTTGTACTGGACCACCGGGACCTTGAACGGGAGCTGAATAATCTTATCGAAGAAACTGCGCCCTTTTTGCTCGCCTACCAGGGCACCGAACTTGGCTTTGATCCCCTGGGTAACCACTTCGTAGTCAATCGCCAGGACGAAGACGCAGTTCGGGCAGTCCAGGAACACTTTTAAGACCTCCAGGACCTCTACCGCCCGTTCCGGTTGGAGACGGTCCAGATCGTCGATGAAGACCACCAGCCGGTCACAATGGGACTGGCTAAGTTTGGCCTGGATCGCCTTCGAGAAGTTCGCTTTCAACTCGCTGATTTGGGTGGCGCGATCGCTAAGGTCGTTAACGGCTTCGTGTGCTATATCCACTGCGGCGCCCAAGGCGGGATTCATCGCGCCGACTGTAGCGGTTGCCAGCTTAAACGCAAACCCCAATATTTGTTTAATATGGTTATCGTCGACCTTCAGGCTCACCAGCAAGTGAGTGAGGAGGATCAGGGGCAGTTCGGATTGCTGATTGAACTGGGAATACTGCCAGGTATTGAACCAATGCGTGCAGACCATCTGGCCTTCAATCTTAGCGCGGATCAGGTTCATCATGCTGGTTTTCCCGCTGCCCCAGTCTCCCTGGATGGCGATGGTCATTGGGGTGGAGCAGTGCAGGATAAATTCACTCATGCCCTCGATGTAGGGAGTGACGCCAAAGACATCTTCCTTTGGCTTCTCCACTGGTTGGTCGGTATAGCCCTTCATTCCCCGTCCCCCTTTCACTGACCTCTCTTTTTCTTTCCCTGTGCCTCTGTCTAATCCTGCCGGAAGCCAAGCTTCTTATCCTTTTTTGTCCAATTATATCCCTCCCGTCGAAATCGGCTGGCCCCCCCGATGGAGCGGGGAGCGTCTGGGCGACAGGATC
>CAZHIT010000061.1:0-11234 GCA_964533125.1 uncultured Candidatus Sumerlaeota bacterium | reverse complement strand
GCCCCCTGGCCGCCTCCCCGCGAGGCTTTTTTCTCACAAAAACAGATCCACTGATCCCCTAGACCGCCGGCTGCCGGGCCTTGCGGGCCTGGGCGTTTTCCTTAATCCTGGCCAGGTGTTCCGGAGTCAGCGCCCGCTCAAAGCTGCGGAATCCGGCGAGTTTAAACCCGTGCTTTTTGGCCAAAGCCGAGATCTCGTCGATTTGTTTGATCGACATCTCTCGCCCAAGCGAGAAATTCTCGTAGCGGCGCTCCAGAGCCAGAATCATCGTCTCGGCCATACAGGCGTAGGAAGTCCGGGGCGGGAAGCCAAAATTGAAATTGAACTCCACGTCGCCCGGGGGAACGACCACGCCGCCTTCGATCACCAGCACGTCGTCCCGCTTTTCGGCGACCGCTTTAGAGACGCTCCGCGGCCGGGCAACGTCGCAAACGATGGCACCGGGCTTAAGGTCGTCGGCGTCGATGAGGGCGTCCACCGCGCTGCTGACGGCGACGATGACGTCCGCCCCGCGGATGGCTTTTTTGACATCGGAAGAAATCCGGGCCGAGAGGCCGTAGTCCGCGAGCAACTGTTTTGCCAGCCGTTCGAGCTTGGTTTCATCCCGGGCCACCAGGGTCATGTACTTCACATCCTGGGCCAGAATTTGGGAGCAGACGCTGCCGATGGAACCGGTCGCCCCCAGGACGACCACTTCGGCGGTCGTCAGATCGATCTCCATTAAGCAGGCGGCTTCCTTGGTCCCCTGCAAAGCGGTGGCGACGGTATAGCTGTTGCCGGTGGTGACCGCGATGTTCAGGTTTTTGGCCACGGTGATCCCGGCGTCGCCGACCACGGAGGTAAAGGCGCCCAGACCAACGATTTTGGCGCCCAGCTGTTCAGCAATCCGGCCGGCCTGGATGATGCGCCGCATTACCTGATCGGTCGGCAGACTGACCATCTGCTTCGGGGTGAGCGGCACGGCGGTAAACCAGCCTTCCGCCTCGTTGTGGGGCGACTTGACCCCGGTAATGTGGGAGACTTTTAGGGGCGGGACCAGCTTAAACACACTTTCCAGCACCGGGTCGGGGATGTTTTTGGCGAAGCTGAACTTGCGGGCAATGTCGCCGACGCTGATGGGGTGAATGATAAAACCGAATTTCTCCATGTTTTTCCCCTTTCTGAATGCACTCGGGCTTAGGCCAGGTATTCGACCCGGGGGACGAAACCGATTTTGTCCAACAGCTGCCCGTAATCTTCGGCCGTGATTTGGTCTGCCGGTTTCCCGGCCAGGGTAACCAGCACCCCTTCCATCACGTTGGTGCCAAAGGACCGGCCGTTTAAGTTCGGCGTGGTCGTCACCAGCAGTTTAACCCCCCGTTTGGTCAGCTCAGCCACATCTTCCGCCGTGACCGTGTTGGTGATGATCGTTTTGCCCGTCATCTGCTCGGGCATATAGCGCCGGATAAAATGGAAGTCGCCGGCGATGATTTCCGCTTCATCGTAGTATTTCGTGTACTTCGGCTCGACCTTCTCCTGTTTTTCGCCCGTGGGATAGAGCATCGAAAACGGCAGGCGGCTGATAATCGGCCCCAGAATGGAGGCCGCAAGGTGCAGGGACGAGAGCGAGCGGAGCGGCAGGGGGATGCCCAGGGTAAAAATCAGGTCACCAAACACCATCTGGCAGCCGGCCGCCGCTAAGGTCTCGGCCATGCCAAAGCGGTCCACCCCGCAAACCATCAGGACTTTTTTGCCCGCAAAGTCGATTATGCCTTTATCCGCCAAGTACCGGATGACCCGGCGCTCCAGGGTGTTTTTTACCCCGCTGCCATCCACAATTGGGCTAAGTTTGGCCGCCCGGGCGATGGGGACGGCGTCCCGCAGGGTGTAGCGCTTTTTGCCGGCCCAGACATAGAGGTCGATCCCGCCCATCCCGAAGGCCGCCACCTGCCCGTCCAACTCCTGAATCAAAGCAATCGCTTTTTTCGGATCGCCATCGGTGCCGATGCGTTCGATGCTGAACTCTTCCCCTAAAAAGGTTTCGGTCACGACCTTATTTCGTTTCGAAGAACCGAGGCTGACGCTGACCACCCGTTTCACCTTTCACCCTCCATTCCATCCATTCCCCGGCTACCGGCGGACATTGCGGATAATCGCCGCTAATTGTTCGAGGTCGACGTGTTTGTCTTCGCCGATGGGTGAACTGCCGATTTCCACACTGATGACTTCCTTGTCGAGCAGGCTCTCCACCAGTTTTACCCGTTTATTGGAAGCGAGAATAATGACCAGATCGTATTCCCGGATTTGGGACAGGAGGGTCATGATTTCGTTGAAGACCTCGAGACCGCTCCGGTCCTGGACGAAGCCCCACCGCTCCTTTTCATCCAGCAGGAGGACAAACTCGACGCCTTCCTGCCGGGCCACCCGGGCGATCTCTTCCTTGTTGGCAACGGGGAAGCCGATTAAGGCGATCCGCTTGCCCCGGCGGATTTCGGCCAAGGTCTCCAGACGCGAGACAAAGCTGCGGTCGGTACCGAGTTCCTGGGCAATATCCTGCTGGGACCAGCCCCGGCTGCGCAGATCAAAGATCTTGTCGATGACCTTATTGATTTTGCTGCGGCTGAGCACCTTGTCGCCAATCCGGACAAAATCCACGCCCTCACCTCCCGCCGGCTATGTGCACATGTTTGTGTCCATTGTCATTCTACCAGCGAAACCAAAAAAAAGCAAGGGAAATGTACCGGCGCCGGTCCATTTCCCTTGCCGTGGGGAGCGGTTATGACCAGGGGTTAAGGGGAAAGTGCGAGAGGATGCGCCGCGCCGCCCCTTCGCTTATTTCGCTGTCATCGTGGTGCATCCCCCGCTTCAGGCCCTGCAAAACCTGCAGGCCCGCATCTGGCGCGATCTGCAGGTCCTGGGTGAGACGGGAGAGGGTAGTGCGCCGGGCCCCGGCGAGCGCCTCCCAGGGTTCCCGCCCCCGCGCGAGCTTTCGCACCGTTTCCTGGGTCAGGTAAAACCGGGCGAGATGGGTGAGAGGATTGCCGCAGGCCCCAGCGGCGGTAATCCCAAAAAGCTCCGGGACCTGCCATTTTAAGCCCAGCGCCACCGACTGCTTCAGCTCCGCCGTTTCCTGCCTGGCCATCGCCGGTAAGGTCTTGGGGGTGCAGACGCCGTATACGCGGAGCGAACGGATGATGGCGTGCTCGATGGTGTGCGCCTGCTCCGGTCCGGCCGCGCCGCTTAAATCGCCGGTGAGCGCCACCTCCGCCCCAGCGAAATCGTGGCCGTAGATGGTCACCACCGCCTCCCGGGGTGACCGGGTTTCGGTATACCCGCCGCGGGGGCTCCAGCCGGCGCCGCAGATAGTCGGATAGCCCTCGCCCCGCAGTTCCGCGAGGTCGATGGGATTGATCCGGGCGATCAGCAATTGACCGGCTGGATCAAACACCTGCGCCTTCGCCCGGGCCTTGCCCACCAGCCGCACGAACCAGGCGGCGATTTTGGCCGGCGGGTTTTGGACCATGACCTCTTCCCGCCAGAGATCGCGGATTTCGGCCAGCACCCCGAGGGGATAAAGCTCCCCGGAAGAAAGCGAAACCGGGCAGATAAACACCGACCCGCCGGCGCCGGCTGCCCCTAAGGTCCGCAGGGCGAAGGGATCGGTGAAGACCCCGGTAATCAGCCCTCCGTCCGGGCGCGGGAGCATGCCGTTGGTTACCGGGATTACCCAGGCGTCCATGGCCGGACCTCCGCTTCCTGGCTCAATTTTTCCCCGTAGGCTGTGAGCACACCGGCTAGACCGGCGGCCGATTCGGCGGCGTTGATTAACACCCTGGCTTCGGCGGCCCCGTACAAACCTTTGATATACCAGGAGGCGTGCTTGCGCATTTCCCGCACGGCGACCCGCTCCCCTTTGCTTGCGACCAGCATGTCCAAGTGCTGCAGCGCCGTCGCCACCCGCTCGGCCGCCGCCGGTTCCGGCAGCAGAACGCCCGTCGCGAGGTAATGCACCGTGCGTCGAAAAATCCAGGGGTTCCCGAGCGCCCCCCGTCCGATCATCACCGCGTCGCAGCCGGTAGTCCTCAGCATCTTGGCGGCGTCCGGAGGAGTAAAAATATCGCCGTTCCCGATTACCGGGATACGAACCAGCTCCTTAACCGCGCGGATAACCGCCCAATCGGCCGTGCCACTGTAGAACTGATCCCGGGTCCGGCCGTGGACCGCCACCGCTTTGGCCCCGGCAGCTTCCGCCACCCGGGCGATCTCCACCGCGTTTGCGTGCTGCTCGTCCCACCCCTTGCGGATCTTGACGGTCACCGGGAGCGACGTGGCCCGGGCAACGGCGCTGACGATGGCCCCCACCAGCGCGGGCTTTTGCATTAAGGCGCAGCCCCCGCCGCCTTTGACCACCTTCACCACCGGGCACCCCATGTTAATATCAATGATGTCCGCCCCGCTGCCGGCCGCAATCCGCGCCGCCTCCGCGAGCGCCGCCGGGTCCGCGCCAAAGAGCTGCACCGCCACCGGCCGCTCTTCCGCCTGGATGGCAAACAGCTTAGCCGTGTTCGGGTTGCAGTGGACGATACCCAGGGCGCTGACCATTTCCGTGTACACCAAACCGCAGCCGGCGCGCTTGGCCAGAAGACGGAAGGGCGGGTCCGATACCCCGGCCAGTGGGGCCAAAGACACCCGGTTAGGGATAGAGACATCACCGATAAACATCACACTATCGCTCCTGCTCTTGTGTCTGCCCGACCGCCGGCACTGTCAGTTCAGCCGGCGGGACTAACTCCACGGCGCCAATTGGCTGCCCCAGCAGACGACTCCCGACCGTCTGTAAATGCGCCGGATTTTTACTCGCGATGTATCGCATCTGGGGAGCCTGGTTGCCGCTGGCTAGCTGATCCTGCCGGGCGAGTATCGCCTGCATCTCACGGACCGCCGCCGCCGCCGGGTCCACTAAGGCCACCCCGGGCCCCAACAGCCGGGCGATGGGCGGCAGCAAATACGGGTAGTGAGTGCACCCCAACACCAGGGTATCGATCCCGGCGGCCTGAAGCGGCGCGAGATACCGGCGCAGAGCCGTATCCGCCGCGTCGCCCTCGACCTGCCCGCTTTCGACCAAATCCGTCAGCTCCGGACAACCCTGCTGCACCACTATGGCTTCCGGACAAAAATGCTGCAAAGCCCGGACATAGGCGCCGCTCGCCACTGTCCCGTCGGTGGCGATAACGCCGATACGCCGGTTCCGGGTCGCCTGCACCGCCGCCCGCGCCCCCGGCTCAATCATGCCCACCAGGGGCAGGGGGAACAGGTCCCGCAAACGGTCCAGCGCGACCGAGGTGGAGGTGTTGCAAGCGACGATAATCGCCTTCACCGACTGCCGCACTAAATAGGCCGTCAGCCCGGCGGCGATTTCGCTGATCTCGGCGTGGGCCCGACCGCCGTAGGGGTAGCGGGCGGTATCTGCGAAATAAACGATACTCTCCTGCGGCAGAGAGCGGAACACCTCGGACACCACGGTCAGTCCGCCCACGCCGGAATCAAACAAGCCAATCGGTCGGTCATCGGCCAAAATAGCGCAGCTCCTTTTGGTTACCTTATTTGTATCTACTCTTTGCTTCGTCCCGGATTTTATGCCCAGGCTGGCCTGGCTGCGTCCCGGTCGGCCGATAAGACCATTATAAGGCATAAAGCCGGCGCCGTAAACCGGCCGGACTACTTCGCCAGGTTGATGATCGTCGCTACCAGTCCGGCGGCCACCAGGGGCCCGACCGGAATCCCGGCAAAGAAGGCGGTCCCGATCACCGAGCCAAAGGTAATCCCCAGCATCACCTCCGGCTGGAGCTTGAGAAGCCCGACGCCTAAGCGCCCGAGCACGGTCGCCCAAATCCCGATGACCAGCGCGGTTAACCCGTTTAGGGAGAACATGGCCCGCCCAATGGTTCTAAAGCCGATCTGGCCGGCAATCAGCGGCAGGAGCAGGGCAAAAATCAGGCAGAGGACGCCCATCTCTAAGAACAGAGGCTGCAATCCCTGGGCTTGCCGCCCCAAGCGAGCAGCGGATAAACAGAGCAGGCCGGCCGCAGCCGCGGTCAGCAGCTGGTTGCGGCAGAGGATGCCCAGCAGCAGGACGACCGCCATCAGCACCGACGATTCCATATCATCCCTCCCTTGCACTACCTTTTCCAAGTCTATGGCGGGAAGAACAGGAATAGACCGGTTAAGTACGGCCGGGTCAGGCACATCAGGACTTAGGCCCGAATAAAATAGGCCAAATTCACCATGCAAGGAAAGGGAAAGGAGAGGTCAGTTTGTCCGGTACCAAGCGTTATCTGGTTATCTTTCTCGTGCTTGCCCTCCTGGCTGCCGCTCTGGCCGGGTGCAGCCCCCAGACCCAGACCGCTGCCCCCGCACCCGAGAGCAAGAATGGCGTCATCCGCATCGCCGGTCAGTTCGGGCTGGTGTACGCTCCGCTCATGGCCGCGCAGGAGCGGCAAATCTTCGAAAAATACGGTCTCTCGGTCGAATGGAAGGAGTACGGCTCCGGCGGGGCGGTCCGGGAGGCGCTGGTCTCCGGCGACCTGGATGTCGGGTTTATGGGGATCCCGCCGTTTCTCATCGGCTGGGACAAAGGCGTGCCGGCCAAAGTGGCGATTGGCTACGTCTGCGCCCCCTGCGCCCTGGTAACCTACCTCCCGGAGATTAAAACCCTGCGCGACTTCAAGCCAGAGCACAAAATCGCCCTGCCGTCGCCGGGCAGCATCCAGCACATCCTTCTGTCCATGGAAGCGGAAAAGCGGTTGGGCGACCCCAAAGCGCTGGATAACCAGCTGGTGGCCCTGCCCCATCCCGACGCCGCTGCCGCCCTGCTGGTGCAAAAGGACATCGCCGCCCATTTTGCCACCCCGCCCTACCTGTTCCAGGAGCTGAGCCAACCAGGCTACCATGTCGTCCTCAGCGACCACACGGCTTTTGGCAATGACTACAGCTTTAATGTCGGCCTGGTCACGGAGCGCTACCACGACGCTAACCCCGCCGGCTATGCCGCCTTCGTTATGGCCATCAACGAAGCGATGACTTGGATCAACGAAAACACCGCCGAAGCAGCCGAACTGCTGGCACCCAAGTTCAACTTGGATGCGGCGACCACCCTGAGTTACCTGACCTGGGAAGGCATGAACTACACCACCACCCCCTACGGTCTGATGGGCTTTGCTGAGTTCATGCAGCAGGCCGGCTATATCCAAAAAGTCCCGGCGGCCCTCAGTGACCTCGCCTGGGAGAATGTCCTCGCTACCGTCGGCGTCCGACGCGGCGAGCCCTCCGCCCTCGAGACCCTCCAGTACCGCGACTAGCCGCCAGGGAGGTTTTACTCTTGAGCCATCCGGGAAAGTCCTCTTTTGCCCGTTACCGGCTGCTCCGGCAGGCGGCGGTCGTCGCCGCCCTGCTCGCGGCCTGGCAGATCACCGCCTTAACCGGGCGCTTTCCGGCGCTCTTGTTCCCTTCCCTCACCCAGGTCCTGTCCTTCTTATGGGGGGAGCGGGCCGAACTCGGTCAGAAAACCCTGTTCTCGCTCGCCCTCATCTACAAAGGGCTGTCGCTCGCGATTATCCTGGCCTTTGGGACCGCCGCCCTCACCGCTATCAGCCGGTGGCTGAGCGAGGTGACCACCATCCTCATGGCGATTATGCACCCCCTCCCCGGGATCGCCCTGCTGCCAATCTTCCTGCTCTGGTTCGGAATCGGGGAGCGGTCGATCGTCGCCACCATCGTGTTCTCGGCTCTGTGGCCGCTTTTAGCGAACCTGATCACCGGCTTCCGCACCGTACCACCCACCCAGCTGGAGGTAGGCAAAAACCTCGGCCTGCGGGGTATCCGCCTGGTCGTACTTGTGATGCTGCCGGCGGCCATCCCGAGCATCCTGACCGGTCTCCGGGTCAGTTGGGCGCGGGCCTGGCAGTCCTCGGTTGCCGCCGAACTGGTTTTTGGCGCCGCCGGGGGGCTGGGGGGCCTCGGGTGGTATTTATATAAAAAGCGGTACATGATGGAAATCGCCGGGGTCTACGCCTCGATGCTGGTGATTATCGCCATCGGCATCCTGGCCGAACAACTGGTCTTTGGCGTGGTCGAGCAGCAAACAGTCAAAAAATGGCGGATGTCCTCGGGGTGACACCGCGCCGAAAGGGGATAACCAGGGATGGAGCCGAAACTGGCGATCGAAGCGGTCGGCAAGGTCTTCCCGGCCGGAACGGGGCAGACCGCCGCTTTAAACGACATCAACCTGACCGTGGCCGGCCGGGAGTTTCTCAGCATCATCGGCCCTTCCGGCTGCGGGAAAACCACCCTCCTGCGGTGCATCGCCGGGTTGGAGCAGCCGGATACCGGAACCATCCGCTTAAACGGCCGGGCCGTGCTGGAGCCAGGGCCGGAGCGGATGATGGTTTTCCAGGGCTTCGAGCAGCTTTTCCCCTGGCTTTCGGTACGGGGCAACGTGCTCTTCCCCCTGCGCCTGGCGAAAAAAGGACGCACGAATGGGGAGCGCCGGGAGATTGCCGACCGGTACCTGGCCTTGGTCGGCTTGCTGGAGCAGGCGAACGCCTACCCGTACCAGCTGTCCGGCGGCCAGAAGCAGCGAGTGGCCATCGCCCGGGCGCTCAGTCTGGAGCCGGAGGTACTGCTGATGGACGAACCCTTCGGGAGCCTGGATGCCATCACCCGCACCAGTCTGCAGCAGGAAATCGCCCGCATCTGGCAGGAAACCCAGTCGACCATCATCTTCGTCACCCACAACCTGGAGGAAGCGATTACCCTGGCCGACCGGATCGTCGTCTTTAGCCGCGGGCGGATTCGGGCCGTGGTGCCAAACCCACTCCCCCGGCCGCGCACCCCGGAGCAGCCGGCCTTTGGGCCGCTGTGGGAGCACCTGCACTTTTTGCTGGAGACCAATGCCAGCCCGCCGGCGGAAACGATGCCGGCAAGCCCGATAACAAACGCCGGACTGGTCTACTGACCAGCCCGGCTTTTCGCTTTAATAAACGGCGTTTGCTTTGACCGCCGGCGCCGTCGCTGTCCCGGCCTCAATGATTGCCTGATCCCGTGCTTTAATAGTCGGCATCCGCCGCCTCTTCGGTTTCCATAATCACCTGGGTAGAGCTTAAGCCCAGCCGGCTGCAGCCCAGCGCCAGGAACTCCTTGGCCGCCGCGTACGTCCGGATACCCCCCGAGGCCTTAATCTGCACCCGGTCGCTCACCGCGGCGCGCATCAGCCGGATGTCGTCCACCGTCGCCCCGCCGCCGGCAAAGCCGGTGCTGGTCTTCACGAAATCGGCTCCGGCGGCTTCAGCCAGTTCACAGGCCTTGACCTTGGCCGGGTCATCGAGCAAGGCGGTTTCGAGAATCACTTTGACCACCGCTCCCCGGGCGTGGCCGGCTTCTACGACCCGGCGGATATCCTCGGCCACATAGTCGTAATCCCCGGAGCGCAGGCGGCCGATGTTAATGACCATATCGACTTCTTTCGCACCGCTTTCGATGGCTTCAACCGCCTCGGACACCTTTACCCCGGTGGTCGTGGTCCCGTGGGGGAAACCGATGACGGTGCCGACCAGTACCCCGGAAGCGGCCAGGAACCGGCAGGCCCGGGATACATCACTGGGGCGGACGCAGACCGAGTACACGCCGTATTGGCGGGCGACATCACATTCCCGCTGAAGGTCCCCTACGGTCAGATCCGGTTTAAGGATCGCGTGATCAATGGTTTGAGCCAGCGTTTTTTTATCCATCGTCTTCCCTCCTTAACCCAGATCCTGGTTTTCTTCTTTTTGGACCGGTCTTTGGCCAAGGCGCCGCAGGTCTTCATCGATAAAGCGATGCTTCACCTGCCGGACGTCGAAGTTGAACAGCCGAAACGCCAGCTGCACGCAGGGGCCGATAGCGAGAGCGGTAATCAGCGTGCCCACGCCCACATAGCCGCCCAGGAAATACCCGACCGTAAGCACCGAGAGTTCGATGGCGTTACGGACCGAGCGCACCGGCCGGCCCGTCCTTTTGGTCAAGGCGACCATCAACCCATCCCGGGGTCCGGAGCCAAGGCCGGCGCCGATATAGAGAAAACTGGCCACCCCGACGGTGAACATCCCCAGGAGCAGGAGCAGGACGCTGGGTACCAACCCGGGGAAAGCCGGGATTAAGCGCCGGAACATCAGAATATCAATGAAGGTACCAATCAGGACCATGTTGCAGAGCGTCCCCCAGCCTAAGCGTTCCCCCAGCAGGCTGTCGACCACCACCAGGAGTAAGCCGACCGCGATGTTGGCCTGCCCCATGGTTACCCCAGTCAGCTTCGATAAGCCTTGGTTGAACACATCCCAGGGCGACAGGCCCAAGTTGGCATTGATCGTCAGCACCACGCCCACTGCGTACAAAAATAAACCGGCGAGCAAACGCACCATCCGCAAAATTGGCTTCGACATCCGGATCACCTCCTGCTTAAGTTATTCCACGGGGGCGGCGGTTTACCTGCCAACAGCGTGTGTCTCGCAGCAGTACATAACACAAAATAGGAGCAGGGGTTCAGATTGCCGCGTCGGCCTTCTCTCCACGTCTCTTAGGCCATATTGCCCGCCCTCCGTGCCGACCCGGGCGACCCTGCCTCCACCGTTCTGCTGGCCTCCTCGCCATGACGCGAAGCGGGGGCTGCCTGGAACATCTCTTCCTCGGCATTAAAAAGCCGGCCCATTGGGTCGGCTTTCGCGTGCTTTAGTTATCGTACCAAAACTCCGAACCCCACTCGAACTCCGGCTCGGCCCGGACCCCGATTGCCGCCGGCGCCGGCCGCAGCCTGCCAGCCGGAGGCTGCTCCTCCGCTTCACCCTCCCCGCTCTGCTTCGTATCCCCCTGGAGCATCCGCTCCGGCAACATCAGCTGCGGCCGGACGAAGAGCATCCCCAGCACCCCCGCCGCCGCAGCCAGACCCGCCGCCGTGAACGCAATCGGCGCCTTCCCATAGCTCTCGGCCAGGCCAAACAGGGGCGGACCAAAAGCAACGCCGAAAAAACGCACGGTTCCGTACAGGCAGGTAATTAACCCACGCTTTTGCTTATCGGTGCAGCTGGTAATCATCGTGTTGAGCGAGGGGAGCACCGCCCCCGTGCCAAAACCGATGAGACAAATGGCGGAACACAAAAGCCACTGGGCCTGGAGGATGGCCATGAGGATAAGCCCGGCAAAGACGGCGGCCATCCCCACCGCAA
>CAZHIT010000060.1:5390-11720 GCA_964533125.1 uncultured Candidatus Sumerlaeota bacterium | reverse complement strand
TATGTCACACCCCTTAGAGAATAAGTATCCATTATTTCATATTTTCAACATCAACTAGTTAATTCCTCCAAAATATTCCACGATAAGTATATTTGGTAAAATCTATGCATTAAAACTCGTGTGCTTGTGTTTGCAAGTAGTGTGATTTCGAATAGTATGGCTGAACTGACTGGTTAGATATAGGTATCAACATGTTAAAAACACGAGCGATATGTATTTACTTACATAAAAAATAACGGGTTAACCCGTTATTTCCAAATCCTAAAAATACAACAATTATCCCTATCACGCACACCGCCACCAGGTGGAAGCTCTCCCCCCCGCCCTACCCCAGCCTCTCCAGCATCTTAAGCAGCCGCCGCCAGTACACCTCAGTCTCACTAATTAGGAAATACTCATTCGGCGAGTGGGGGTCGTAGTAGGGCGAACCAAGAGCAATAACGCAGGCGCCGGGCAGGTTCGAGCAGATAATCCCGCACTCCAGGGTCCCCTGGGCCAGATCGAGCTTCATCCCCGGATAAATCTCGGCGATGAGCTGGGCCATCCGCTCATCCACATTGTACTCCCAGTGGGGCAGGTCCCGGCCGATAGTATGGGCCACCCCGAGGGCGTCGCAGAGCATAGTAACTTTGTCATACAGGTAATACTTCTTGCCGGGGATGACGCTGCGGATGAGGATGGTAACGAACATCTCCTGCTCCAAGGTCTCGACGACGCCGACGTTGGAGCAGCTTTCCATCGCCCCGGGGAAGTCCCGGTTGAGGGAGAAGACCCCGTCGGGCAAGATGGTAAGCAGCCGCTGCAGGGTCGCCGTGGTCGGGGCGTCCAGGACCTCGGCGGGGAAGGCAACAGCCGGGGCCAGGGTGAGGGTAACGCCCGGGTCGCGTTTGGCGAGTTCCTTAGCGTATACGGCCTGGTACTCGGCAACAATGGCTTTGACCGCAGGGAGATCCCCAGGGGCAAAAGCGATGGTGGCGGCGCTGTTGCGGGCAAAGGCGGAGGACATCCCGGCCCCGCCCTGCATCGTCACCAGCTGATAGGAGATCTTCTTGCCGAGGTTTAGGAGCAGGCGGTTGAGGAGGACGATGGCGTTACCCCGCTCGGCCATGGCGTTTTGGCCGGTGTGGCCGCCGTAGAGGCCGCCGATCTTGATGGTGTAGACCAGGCTCCCGGCCGCCGGGGCGGTGGTGTGCTTCGGGAAGCGCATCTCGACCTCGAGTTCGCCGGAGCCACAGACCTTGACGGCGAAGGAGTCGAGGTTGATGACGGTGCGGCTCTTGATCAGGTCGTACTCAAGGTTGAAGGCGCCGCCCATATCCGTCTCTTCGTCAGTGGTAAATACCGCCTCGAGAGCCGGGTGGGGCAGGTTTGGGTCGGCCAGGATGGCCATGATGAAGCCGACGCCGACGCCGTTGTCGGCCCCGAGCGTGGTCCCGGCGGCGGTAATCTTGTCGCCGTCCCGGCGCAGGGTAAGCGGTGCGTGGTCAAAGTCGTGGTTCACCCCGGGGTTTTGCTCACAAACCATGTCCATGTGGGCCTGCAGCATCACCGGCGGCGCGGCTTCGTATCCCGGGGCGGCCGGTTTGCGGATGATGACGTTGCGGGCCCGGTCCTGGAAGGTTTCGAGGCCCAGGCGGCGGCCAAAGGCGGCGAGGTAGTCGCTGATGGGCTGCTGGTGGCCGGACTTGCGGGGCACCTGCGAGATATCGAAAAAATACTGCAGGGCCTCTTTGGGTTCCGCCCCGGCGGCAAACTGCTCTCGATTCATGGCTTTCCTCCTCATTTGGTTATTGCCGGCGATAAACCGCTTCCCCGGCGGGGTCAGATGGTAGACTCGATGCGATTGCGGCCCTTCTCCTTGGCCAGATACAAGGCGACATCGGCGCGCTTGACCAGGGCACCGTAGCTAGTGTCCGGGTAGTCGGCAGTCGGTTTCCAGGCGGTAACCCCAAAGCTGGCGGTGATCTCGATGGGGTGGCCATTCCAGAGGATATTGCCGGCCGACAGGCTCACCCGAATCCGGCTGGCCGCCCGGATGGCGCCCTCCAGCCCGGTGTCCGGCAGGCACAGGATAAACTCTTCGCCGCCGTACCGCCCGGCCAGGTCAACTGTGCGGAGATTGGCAGTGATAGTGCGGGCAAATTCCTGCAGGACAAAGTCCCCCGCCTGATGCCCATGGGTATCGTTGACTTGTTTAAAATGATCGATATCAACGAGGATGAGGGCGATCTGGCCACCCTGCCGCCCGATCCGGCTGATCTCGTACTCCACTCGCTCGATGAAAGAGCGCGGATTGAGCAAACCGGTCAGACTGTCGGTTCTGGCCAGGTACTCCAGCTGTTTTACCAGGGCGTGCTGCCGGGAGGTATCGCTAAACAAGACGGTCAGGCCGACCAGACCGCCGCGGTCATACAGTTCGGAAAGGCGAACGCTGTAGTGCACCGGCGGACCGGCCGGCGGGGTTAGGGTGATGTCGTAGCCTTCCGGCACCGGTGCTGGCTCACCGCCCCGATCGCTTCGACTCGCCTCCCAGGCCGCGAGCGGGCCGACAAAGGCCGACTGTCCGGCCAGAACCTCACCCAGCGGCAGACCAATTACCGCCCGGGTCAGCGCGGGAAAGACGCTGCCGGCCGCCCGGTTAAAATCCATGACCTTCAGCTGCAGGTCCAAAACCAATACCCCGTCCTCAATCCAGTCGAAGACCTTATCCCGGGACAAAGGGATTAAATGCAGCAGGTTGTAGCGCAGGATGCCGTATGCCAGGAGGGAGTAATAGATGGCAGCCAAAAAAGGTGCGCTATCCAGACCCAGGGGAGAAAGCCCGGACAGGTTGGTATAGAACGCGACTGCCGGCAGGAAACAACCGGCCAGCATAATCTGCATCTGCTGCCGGCGGTAGCCAATGGCCCGGCGGTACTCCGGCCAAAAAAGCCTAAAGGCGTAGCCAGAGCACAACAGCACGTAGATGATATGGAAATAGTACCAGGGCCCTTTGGTGAAATCAATGACCAGAAAATATCCGTTGCTCACCATTTGGATATAGCCATAATGCCAGTGGTGCCAGTCATTGGTCCACCGGAACAGGAAGGTCAGCAGCGGGATGAGGCCGAGCAGGACGGCAGCGCCCCGGGTGAGCTTACGGCGGTTTCCGGTGTAGGAGAGCGCCAAAGTTACCCAGGCGGCCGGAATGAAGGGCAGCCCGATGTATTGGAACTTGCTCCAGAAGTCGACCGCCGAAAGCGTCTGGGACCGGAGTTCCATCCCGTAGCCGAAGGTATAGATGGCCGTCGCCAGGCAAAGGACGGCCAGAGGTAAAGCTTCCGGGACTTTCCGGCGCCGCCAGGCGGCAGCCACAATACCCAGCACAACCAGGGTCAGCCCATTCAGAATACTGTTGAGGACGGCATTGAGATGGCTCATCAAAATCCTCTCCTGTGCTCCAAGCGCTCCTGCGATCCCGGACTCCGTTGCTCCCAGCCTGCGCACGGCTTTGGAGCAATGATTCGTTATGTACCCCCCGTTTTCCTCCGACCTGAGCCTAAAACGAAGGGACCACCCCGTAAGGACGGTCCCCAATGTTAGCGGGATGCGGTTTTAGGCCGTTTTGGCCGGCTGTTGGCCCATGGTCTCGCGGGTGAAGAAGATGGCGATGGTGCCGATGAGCATACTGGCAAAGAGGAACATAAAGGCCATTTTGAACGATTCGGGGGTGAACTGGCCGCTCCCGGAGACATAGTGCCCGATGATGAGGCCGAGGAAGATTTGGTAGGCGCCGCCGCCGAACATGACGAAGAAGTTATTGACGCCGTTGGCGGTGCCGGTAAGTTGGGGCGGGAACATCTCTTTGACCATGGCGTTGCTGGGGGTCCCCAGACCACCCATCAGGCCCATGAGCACCAAGAGCAGATTGAGGTTAGCGGCATTCAGGCGCTCGGGGAAGAAGGCGAGCGGCACCCAGGCCAGGGTGTTGAGAACCGCGGCCAGGACGACGATCTTCTTGCGGGACTTGAGGACCTTGTCGGACAGGTAGCCGGCGAACGGCGGGCTGATGACCGCGCCGATAGCGAGCGCCATGAGGGCTTTGCTCGCGTCCACCTTGCTCATGCCCACAATCTGCATCAGGTACGGCCCGGCCCAGAGGCTCTGGAAGCTCATCTTCACCCCGTAGTTGGTGAAGCCGCGGATGGCGATGGGCCAGAAATACCGGTTGCTGAGCACGGTTTTGAGGCCAACCCAAACGGGGATGCTCTCGGTTTTGGCCCGCTGGGCGGCGGGCACCTGGTCGATCTCCTCGATGGAAGGCAGGCCCATGTCGCGGGGATTATCGCGGACGACGAGGTAAATGAGGGCGGCCATAACGACCGTAAGGATGCCGATGCCCGCAAGCGACCACCGCCAACCGGCGGCCAGGATGAGCATGGCGAAGGGGACGGAGGCGAACAGCCCGCCGACGTTGCCGGCGGAGACCATCATGCCGTTCACCGTGGCAAACTCGTCCCGCCGGAACCAGGTGGAGAATACCTTGACGCTGGGGACATAGATGCAGGAGAGCCCAAGCCCGATGAGGAAGCGGCCGAACACCGCCACGCCGTAAGTGGGCGCAAACCCAAACAGGATGGCCCCCAACCCGGCCAGAGCGAACATGGCGCTCATCAGCTTACGCGCCCCCACCTTGTCGGCCAAAACCCCGGCCGGCACCTGCATCAGGGAGTAGGGGTAAAAATACATGGAGCCCAATATGCCCAGGGCTTCGGGGCTGATGGCGAAGTCGCGGATGAGGTCGGTGGCGACCATGGTGTTGGAAAGGCGGTGGAAATAGGCGAAGAGGTAGGCGCCGCCCAGGAGCGCGAAAACCGCCCAGCGATAGGAAAGCATTTTCTTCGCCAGGCTCGCGGGCGCCGGCGGTGCGGATTGAACATTGGCAGCCAAAATAACATCTCCTTGTCGAATTGTGTAGTATTTTGTATAATTTCGGCGGCGGAAGCCAAAACCCTCCCGCTAAAGACGTATACTTTCATTTTAAAACTATTTGACACGTGAAGAAAACCCCTGCCAGCGCAGAGGTTTTCCCGTTTAAGCGGATATAATCCGTTCAGGCCAGATAGCCGCCCGCGCGCAAAGCTTCCTTCACTTTCTCGGCGTCTTCGGCGGCGACCATAATCACCGGGCCGGTGCAGCCCATGCCGGGAGAGGCGAACAGGCCGCCGCGCCAGAGGGTTTCGATGGCGGCGTCGATTTCGAGGATATCAACCCCGGGGATTTCATGGGTGACCACTTTGGCTGGGGGCGGTTTGATCTCAGCCTGACTGCCTGATGCAGCAGCGCCAGTTGATCCGGAAGCGCCAGCAGATCCGCCCGACGTACCGCCAGCCGATCCGGCGACGGAGCCACCGGCAGCCAATAGTGCCGCCAGCCCCGCCGCCCGGGCTGAGCGGTACTCCTCCACCTGCACCCGGGGCAGTTGGCCCTGCACCAGGTCGCCGGCGTAACGCACCGCACCGGCGACGACGGGAGAACCGGAGGCGCGCGACAGGATGAGGATGATGGGCTCGTAGCCTTCGCCGATGCCCGGACCGTAGCCATAGCCGATACTTTCGTAGTCGCCGCCGGTGGTGTAGGCCGAGAGGACCTTCATCAGCACATTGCCGGTGAGGCTGTCGGTCACCATCACGTCGGGCACCCCGGCGAGCAAATCGTTGCCGCGCAGGACGGCGCCCCCGTCGGCGCGGAGCGAGCCGGCCAGACGCAGAGGGTAACCCTTGGCTGCGAGTTCCCGCAGCCGCCGCTCGGCCTGGCGGGCGCCGTCTATGTTCAGGATGCCCACCGTCGGTTCCGCCCGCCCGCAGGCCTTGGCGGCGCTCACCCCGGCGATGGCGCCCAAGACCATGGCGCTGACCCGGTCGGTGGCGGCCGTGCCGGTGGTGGTGGCCAAAAACATCTCCCGCCCCCGCCCGGGAGTGATAACCCGGCCGACGGTGGCCACGCCGATGGGGAAATTGTAGTGCATGGTCACGGCGGCGTCGATTTCGTGCGCTGCCAGAGCCTGTTCCATCCGGGCGTGGACGCCGTTTGGGCCGTCCGCGCATTCTAACCGGGGTAGAGACGAATTACACGGGGGTCCGATGAGCACGACCTCCAGGTCCGGGCACCGGGCTTGGGCCTGCTCCGCCCCCCGGATGATCTCTGCCATCCCCAACTCACTCCCGGCCGTGGTGACCCCAATCCGGGGGCGGCGGCCCCAGCGCCCGGAAGTGAGGGCGTCGGCGATTTCGGCAAAGACGGAGCCGACGGTGGCCCGGATACTCTCAGCCATCCTAATCCCTCCCGTCC
>CAZHIT010000060.1:0-5380 GCA_964533125.1 uncultured Candidatus Sumerlaeota bacterium | reverse complement strand
TAAGAGCGAGTCGGCCAAAGCGCGCATCATTTCGGCCACGATTTGGCGGACATCCTCTTTGGTCGTCCCGGTAGCTGCCTGCGGGCCGGGGTTATGCTCCAGAACGAAAGAGACGCCGTCAAACTGGTTGGTCATCCGCCCCAAAAACAGGCTGCCCTTGCCGATAATCATCGCCCGCTCAATTTCCCCGGCCCGGATGAGGTCCCGCGCCGGCCCGATGAAGGGGACGCCGGAGGGCACATGCCCCTGGGTGGGGGCGTAGCCGGGCATCCCCCGCTCGGCCGCGAACTTCTCCAGGTCCGTCCGGGCAATTTCGCCCCGCTTGACCCCGAGGGCCGCGATCATCTTGTAGTTCGCCCGGGGCACATCCCCCGCCCCGGCCGGCTCGGTAATCTCCGGGTTTTGCAGCTCGGGCGCGATTTTGTCGATGTCGGTGAGCTTTAAGCCCAGGCGGTCTAAGGGATCGGTGACGATGGCCTGCATCACCGCCTGGGGAGAGGAGCCGGAACCGATGCGGTGGCGGCCGATGAGGTCGGTGCGGAACACCGGGTTTTCGCCGTCGTCGGGCCCCAGATGGATGGCGAAGGCCCCGAGGACGTCCTCCAGCACCGGCAGGTTTTTGGCCACATGATCCCGGCCGTTCATCCCGAGCTTGGCCGCCGCGCCGCCGCCGACCACCACCACGTGCTCAAAGATCCCGGCCTGCACCAGGGCGGCGGCCTCGACTAAGGCGTGGGCCGGCCCGGCGCAAAAGGAGCGGGTGTCGGAGCCGGTGGCATTTTGGCAGCCGGTCATCTCGCCGATGGCCTTCGCGAAATTACCCCCGCCCCGCTGGTTCATGTCGCCGCAGGCTTCCTCCGAGGCTTCGATGATGTAGCCCACCTGCTGCGGATCAAGGCCCGTCCGGTGGAAGAGTTCGAGCATCGCGAGAGCCCCGGAAGCTTTCGCGGCCAGATTTTCCAGTACGATGTGGGCGCTTAAGCTCTCGTCCCGGTCGTGCGCCCGCCTTACGTAACCCACGCGGTGCCCATCGGACCAGAGCGGTTCGGCCCCGTGCCCCTCTACCGCCGCGCTGACCGCCGCCGCGCTGACCCCGGTCCCGAGGCGCGACCAATCCAGGCGCGACAGCACCGGGTGGGCCGGGAGCCTTTGACGGAGGTCGGCGGTGAATGCTTTCTCCAGGAAGACCAAATCAAACGAATCGGCGAGCTTCATCAGGCCGATGAACTCGTCTTCTGGCATAATCTCGCCGTAAGGCCCGCTCCGCGCCGCTTCCGCCATTGGGTGGCTGTACCAGGGCCGGGGCTGAGCCGCGAGCGCGTCCGGACGGAGATTGCCAATAAACACCTGGTTCGGGGGGTAAGCGACGACTTCGTTATAGGAGCGCAGATGGGCCGGCAGCTTCGCGAGATAGGTGGAATCCGAGCGCCCCCGCTCCAGCGCCTGAGTCGTGCCGGCCTGGAGCAGCAGGCCAGGGGTATGGATAAGCGCGTAACTGACGCCTTTGACCACGGGAAAACTCATTGCAGCACCTCCCGGTATCGGCAATAATTGCTAACGGTTTACAGGCCAGAGTATGGATTTCTTCCTTGCGAGAGTGTCAAACAAAAACCCCGCGCCGCTTCGTCCTTCCACGCCCATAATAACCAAGGGTGGGTAATGGGCGAACCCATTACCCACCGCGTTTCAGGTCGATTAGGCCTCGAATACCTTCTGCTCTTCCACCGGAGTCTCGAGCGCCCGCAGCGCTTGGCGCACGATCTGGCGCCGCAGGCTCTTTTCGTCCGCCGCCGACAGCGCCGGGTTCCCCAGCGGGTGGGGAATGGCCACCGCCGGGACGATGCGGTTCGCGCCTACGGTCAGGGAGATGGGCACCACGGTACAGATATGGGCGACCGGAATCCCGGCCCGTTCGATTTCTTTAACCATCGTTGCCCCGCAACGCGTGCAGGTACCTCAGGTCGAGGTGAGGAGTACCGCCTGGACTCCATCCGCCACCAGTTCCTTGGCGATGGCGGTGGCAAACTGCTTGGCGTTCGCGACCGAGGTGCCGTTACCCACCGTAGTGTAGTAGTACGGATACAGCTCGCCGATCTCCCCGGCGCTCTCCATCTCCCGCAGCACGTCCACCGGGAGCACCCGGTCCGGGTCGGCGTTCGCGTACACCGGGTCATAGCCCCCGTGCGCCGTCTGATAGGCGTCTGGGGTCAGGTCGGTGACACCGGTCAGGTCGTACTTGCCGAACTTGGTGGCGCTGGAAGCCTCAATCCGGTGCGGGTTGCCCTTGGGGACGATGCCACCGGAGGTAACCAAGGCAATCTTCGCCACCCGGACATCCGGCACCGCCGGCTGGGGGTGCACCCGGTCAAACTCCGGCATGGCGTACTCGGTCTGGTAGGGCTCGCCCGCCAGTTTGGCGATAAGCATATCCACCGCGCGCTTGGCGCCCCGCTCCTCGGCGATATAGTTTTTGCGGATGCCGCGTGGGAAGTAGCCATCGGCCGGGCTGGGAGTTTCACCCTTGGCCAGCTTGATCGCGAGCGCCGCCATCGCCGGCACCGCCTGGCGCATCCCCGCCGCCGAGTCGCCGGTTTCGATGATATAGGTGGCTTTGCGATACAGATCAACCCCGGGATTCTCCTGATACATCCCGGTCACGGCAGGGATGCGGAGGCCTTCCTGGACCGCCTGAGCGACGGCCCCGCAGGCCACCCCGTAGCGCCCGGCGTTGAAGGCCGGCCCGGCCACCACCACTTCCGGCTTAAAGGCGCGGATCAGCTCGAGCACTGCCGCATCGGCCCGGCCGCGGTTTTCGTTAAAATACGAGTCGCCGCAGACCACCGTGCCCACCACGGCGCCCTTATCCCCCAGGGCCGCCTGGAGCGCGAGCCCCGGTCCGATGGGGCCATCCTTGGCAAAGGGCTCGGTCCCGGCCTTGTCTTCGCCACCCACCTGCCCGAAGAATTGGTTTAAGTAGTGGACTACCCGGATTTTACTCACTTCATTCCCCCCTTTCGACGCCTGAGGGCTTAGAACTTGGAATACTGGTCGCGCATGGCCTTCACTTCGGCCGCGATTTTGTCCACATCCAGCACCATTTCCATCATGCTCACCTGTTCATCGTAGACCGCGGGGTCAATCTCCCCCTTGATTTCCGCTTCCAGCACATGGTACACGCTGAGTCCCAACGGGACTCCCGCCAATGGACCGGCAAAGGTCGGGTCCCCATTGGTGACGGTTTCGGCAGTCAGGCCCGCCGTCTCCGCTTCCGCACCACCCAGGATAACGACAATGTTCTCCGGGCCGTGTTTATCCACCAATTCTTTTACCCGCGCCTGATTCTCCAGGTCCATCGCGCCGGCGGCCGTTCAGACAAAGCACTCGGTGACGGCGAAGATAACCTCGCCCCCGGCCGATTCGACGCAAGCCGCAATCGCCGGACCCGGCACCCCATCCCGGTCGCCCAGGATAATCGCTTTTTTGCCTTGGAGCATGTCTGTCCCCCTCTCTCTTCTCGTCTTTACTGAACTTCTTTAAATCTACGCTTCGCGCGCCGAAATCTTACTGAACCCTAGCTCGCAGTTGACCCCGGTGATGACTTGCAGCTCCGTCTCTAAGCTCCCGTCCGGACGCAGGCTGCCCGAAAAGCCACCGGCGATCACTTCGGCCGCCGCGATGGAGCCGATCACCTTATCCATCGGCGGCAGGACGATGATTTCGTTCGCGTTGCCGGCCGAGACCACGGCGTCGGCCTTGGGACTGGCGTCGGCGAGCGACTGGGAAGACCCGTCCCGCCCGGCGTACTCGTCGGTCACCAGCACCGTCTTAATCCCCCGGGCTTCCAGCTTGACGCAGTTCATGATCAGGTCGGTATCCGGGTTGCCAAAGCCTTCTTCGGTGATGATCGCTCCGTCGACCCCCAGGCGTTCCACCAGCTGCGCCGTGTAATTCGAGGAGCGCTCCTTGTCGGCCAGGGTAACGTTTTCGTTGGTGATGACCGTGCCGATATAGTTTAGGGCCTTACCATGCTGGCGGTACAGTTCCTCGATGATCGGGTTGTTCTGGTGGTGGTAGGTAGTGTTCTTGTCGCAGGCCGAGACGCAGTTGCCGCTGACGATGGCCCCGTCCATCACTTCCGTGGGGCTGATGAAGGTCGGCAGGATGCGCTTGGCGTCCACCCCGTAGACATAAGTGTCGTGGAGCAGGCCCTGGCTCTGGAGCATATACACATAGGCTACCTTGGGGAGCCCGGGGTACGCTTGCAGCGCTGCCGGCAGGGGCAGTTGCTCGTAGGTCAGGACGGTGTCGGGAGTCGCGCTCCGGCCGGCTTCGCCGAGGTAGGCGGCGGCCTTTAAGCCCGCTAAGCGAATGACCTGCTCGTACTCGTGGGCCGGCAGCCCGGGTTTAGGTTCAAACACGAGGACTAAGTTCAGCGTCTGGGAAAACGGCGTATACTCGGCGCCAGGCCCCTTCATGTCGATGATCCCTTCCTGGAAGCCCACCATGCGGCCCGCGGTTACCACTGCCGCGCCCTTAAGGGCGTGGGTGCGGCCGGAGCCCACCGTCTCCACCTTGCTCACCAGGCCGGGGAACATCCCGCCGGGGCCGCTCACCTTCACCCGGGGCTCGATCACGTCCTTCACGGGGATAATCCGCACACTTTCGCCGGGTTTGGCGAGGTCCGCGGTCACGCTGGCAATCCGCTCGTCGCGCTGCAGCAAAGCGAGGAGTTCAGCGTGGTTTACGGTAAGCACCCCGTCCTCCACTGCTGTCGCTGCCCCGAAGCGGATATCCCGGATTGTTACCAGGCCCAATTCCAGCTTCATTATCTCACCTCCCTGTACTTGCGCCCTTAGCTTTTAGGTCAGTTTGGCGATCTCGGCCTCGATTTTCGCCTTGGTCACTTCGCCCGCCAGGCTTGCCACCTTCTCGCCCGCGTTGAAGAAGAGCACCGCCGGCAACCCCAGCACTCTCTGGGCCACGGCCAGGCGCCGGTTCTCGGCCACGTTCACCTTGCCGAACTTCATCTTGCCGGCGTACTTTTCGGCCAGCGCCTCCACCTGGGGCATCATCGCCAGGCACTTCGTGCAGCTAGGGCCCCAAAAATCCACCAACACCGGCAGGTCGGACTGGAGCACTTCCGCTTCAAAATTGTCCTTGGTAAACTCCAGCATCTCGATCACCTCCTCCCCTTACTGCGCTCCCGCGGTCGGTCAGCCGACAAACCCTCTCTGAAACAGTCAACCTATGCGCGGATCCGTACCTCAAGCCCATTCCCCGGCCCCGGTGGTAAACAGCTCCGGCAGCGCCTGGCGCACCAGCCCCGCGTCCAGGCGCTGTAAGTCCCGCCGGATCGTCTCGGCCGGACTCGATGGGCCCC
>CAZHIT010000059.1:5176-11746 GCA_964533125.1 uncultured Candidatus Sumerlaeota bacterium | reverse complement strand
CACCTATGACGCCGCCCATAACCAAAGCACCAAGACCGATGCCAAAGGGCAAACCCAATACTACTACGATGACCTAAACCGTTTAGAGAGAGTAGCCGAGCCAGCGGGCAGAACAACCGAATACGCCTATGACGGCGCCGGGAACCGGGTAACCGAGCAGGTAACCGGTATACCCCAACTGAGACGACGGTTTACGCCTACAACGAGCAGAACCGGCTGACAATGACCGTTAAGACCGTCAATACAACGATCCCGGTCAAGACGACCACGCGCTATACCTACGATAACAATGGCAACCTTACTTATAAGGCCGACGAAGTCACCCAAGCTATCCCGGTTATTGATCCGCCGGATGTACACTTTGGCATGTTCATCTCCGGGCAGCAGCCAGTGCCCGGACAGGAGACCGAGACCAGGACGGCGACTGCGTACGCCGCTGCTTTGGTTGACTTCGTGGCGTTCTATGAGTACGATGGATTCAACCAGCTGATCAGAACCACCCAGGGTACGAGTATAAAGGGTTGGAGTGATTTACTTGGTGCCAAGACCAACGGAAGTCAAGGTGCTCGATAATTATTGGTTACAAGTGTGCTTCAAAAGCGGGGAAACCAGAATTTGCGATATGTCAGCATTGCTGAGGAAGCCGTTTTATAGCCGAATAAAGAACAAAAACCTGTTTAGTACGGTCAAGGTCAAAGACATTACATTGGAATGGGCGACAGGAGAAGATATTTGTCCTGATGAACTATATTACAACAGTAAAAACGCATGATGAAGAATGGGGCTGTCTTGATGGCAGTCCTTTATTGCGTGTACGCCTGCGACCACCTCGGCCGGATGACCTAGAAGCACGATCTTGTCAGCACCAGGGTTATAGCCTGGACCCTGTTATCCCAGACAGAGGGAACGGGAATACGGCCTGCTTTGAGTATAATGCCATCGGTTATTCACCGTGAACTGACAAAGAAGCCTGCCGCCTCCGACTATGTCGACAGTGCCAGACCGGCGCCGGGAAACCCGGCGCCGGTTGTTGCACGTTCTCCTCTAGGCAAACAACCCGGTACTGAGGTACCGTTCGCCGGTGTCCATGAGCACAGTGACCACGGTATGCCCGGCGCCGAGCTTTTTGGCCAGTTCAATCGCAGCCCAGACGACCATGCCGCTGGAGGGGCCGCTGAGGATGCCTTCCTGCTGCGCCAGCGCCCGGGTCATGGCGATGGAGTCGCGGTCGGCAACTTCGATCCAACCGTTTATCAGACTGCGGTCCAGGGTGGCCGGGGAGGTATCATTCGGGTCGTACCGGCCAACGCCAGCGACGACCGTTGGCTGGTCGGCCGGGGAAGCGACATAGATTTGCAGCCCCGGGTGCGCCTGACGCAGGGTGCGGCCAATGCCAGAAAGCGACCCGCCGGAGCCCGCGCCAGCGACCCAGGCGTCGATCTGGCCCCGGTACTGCTGCAGGATTTCCCTCCCGGTCGCGGTGTGGCCGCCGGGATTGGCCGGGTTGCGCATGGAGCCGGGGTAAAAGGTCCGGGTGTTGGCGGCCTGGAGTTCTTCGACTTTGGCGATCGCTCCGGCCACGCGCTGGGTCTGGGGGGTGAGGATGACTTCCCCGCCGTAAGCCCGGATTAGCTGTTGGCGCTCGATGCTGGTGTTGTCGGGCATCACGATGATGACCTTATAGCCTTTGACCGCTCCGACCACGGCCATGCCGACTCCGCCGTTGCCGCTGCTGGCTTCGACGATGGTGTCGCCGGGGCGCAAGCTTCCTTCCGCTTCGGCTTGCTCGACCATGGCCAAAGCGGAGCGGATTTTGGCGCTGCCGCTGACATTCATTAACTCCAGTTTGACCAGTACCTGCGCGGCCCCGGCGGGGACCAGTTTTTGCAGGCGCACCAGCGGGGTGCCGCCGACACAGCGGAGAATGCTATCCTGTACTTCGTGCACGGTTATTCGCTCCTTTCGTTATCGGCTGCCGATTTGTTCCCGATGGCCAGAGACCGGTTCTCTACGGACGCCGGCCGGTTTCCATCATTATTCGTTACGCCGGACGCCTATCCTGCCGCCGGGGCGCGGGCGAAAGAAATATGGCGGGGACCCGGAAGGGGTCTGAGATAATATTTTGGGAGTACGGACAGATTTCCGGCTTATCCGTCGAATGCCCTAAGAGAAGAAAAATTTACCAAGAAGAAAGGGATGAGCAAATGAAAAACGCGCGCCGCCTCACTCTCTGGCTAGTCGTGATTCTGCTCCTGTCGGCAACCCTGGTTTCGGCGGCACCCCCGGTCAAAGAGGCGAAAGAAGAGGACGATCCGTACAAGCTTCTGGCGCAACTGCAGGCGACGATTGAGCAGCAGTACCAGGGCGGCAAGCTGAGCGAAGAACGCAGGGACGAACTAGTGGGGCGGATAAGCGCCAAAGTGGCGGAGCTGCAAGCCTTTGACGCGATGACCACAGAGGAGCAAAAGAGCAAACTGAAGGGTGACTTCCAGGCGATGGTGGATGCGGCAGTGGCGCGGGGGGCGGTTTCGCGGGAGAAAGCCGACCGCTTCATCGGCAGATTCAACGGCAAGGTCGAGGCCTGGGACGGTAATGGATACCCCGCCGTAATGCTGAAAGAGATTAAGGCCTTCGTGCAAAGAGTGCGGATGCAGCGACATCCGATTGAGAAGCTGAAACAGGCTGGCAAGTAGGCGATCAGCACGCCGCAGGAGAGATCCGCGCGGCAGCCTGGCGAATGGGTAATGGCGGCGAAAAGGACAGCAGGTGACAACCCGGCTGTCCTTTTTTATCCCCGGCGGCAACGCGCGTTTTGACGCTGCAGCAGGGAATCGAAAGACGGCGCGCTTATGGCTCCGTTCCGCAGGGCGAGAAAGCGAACTTTCGGGAGCCGCGCCGGGTTATAGTACGGAGTACTATGCGGCTCAGCGCTAATGGGGGGAAGGAGGAGGAAAACCGGATTTGGCCCAAGAAGCAACTTGATGGTGGACAATTCACCCAGAATACTGTATAATTTAAGGGAAAGTACTGTTGCATGGTTTTGACCAAACTGGAGGGGATGGAATGTCGTTACTGAAGATGATCGGCATCGGTACCGCCAGCCGGCTCCTGGGGGTGTCGGTGGGCACCTTGCGACGTATGGAAGAGAACGGGGCCTTGCAGAGCTACGGGATTTCGGTGTACTATACTCCGACGGGGCAGCGGCGCTACCGGGAGGTAGAACTGCTGGCGGCGATGCACCGTAACGCCAAGCTGGCCGTGCCGCAGGATGATTCCGAGGAAGAAGCGGAGACCGCCACTTAAGTTTTTTCGGTTGCTTTTCAAGCGCCAGCAGCGGGTGAAGGCTGGCGATGGGTTTAAATGCACGCGACAAGGAAGCAGGGAGAGCCTGCTTCCTTCTTTTTATCGGAAGAGAAGTTCTTGGGTCTAGATTGCCGCGCCGACGTAAAAGTGTGTCGGCTCGCAGTGAGGGGGGCGGGGTGCTTCGTCAGCAATTATGCATTTTCCTATCGCCGCCTAATAGATGGCTATGGGTGAAGGTGGTCAAAGCCTCAGATTATGTCATTGCGAGGAGCCTGCGACGAAGCAATCTGGCTATCTCAGTCTGCCGGCAAAACAAGATAAGGGGTTTGCCAGATTGCCGCGCCGACGTGAAAGCGTGTCGGCTCGCAATGACGTTTTCCAAACTCAGTCCTGATGAATGGTTAGCCGGACTCTGCAGGGGCAAGCGGGCACCTGGCTCGGGGGGCAGGATTGCGGGGTATAGCGGCGAATTAAAACAGGGTATTGCGGCAGGCTGCAGCATGTTAAAACAACGAGGGAGTGGAAGACCGTGAAAGAGTATTGGGAGGGCCGGTTTATTGCGGAAGGCCAGGTATGGGGTACGGAGCCGAGCGGGACGGCGGTGGCGGCGGCGGAACTGTTTAGGGCGGAGGGGCTGCAGAGCATTCTGGTGCCGGGAGCCGGTTATGGCCGCAACGCGGCCTATCTCGCGGCGCAGGGGTTTAGCGTGGAAGGAATCGAGATTGCCGACGAAGCCCGGCGGCTGGCGGAGACGTTTTGCCCGGGGCTGACCATTTTTCCGGGATCGGTGTTGGATATGCCCTTCAGTCCAGCCATTTACGATGGGGTGTATTGCTTTAATGTGCTGCACCTGTTCCGCCGGGAAGACCGTCTGCGGTTCATCCGCCTTTGCCTCAATCAGCTGCGGCCGGGGGGGATATCGTATTTCACCGTTTTTTCTGAGCAGGAGCCTAGTTTTGGCCGGGGGGCGCAGGTGGAAGTGAACACCTTCGAGAGCAAACCCGGGCGGCCGGTGCATTATTTTGACGAGGCGGATCTGCGGGAGCATTTTGCGGCTTGCGAGGTCATGGAGACCGGTTTGGCTTCGGACCCGGAGGACCACGGGGCGGAAGGACCGCATGTGCATGTGGTGCGGTACATCGCCGCCCGCAAACGCTGACGGACCGGGAGGGAGCAGGAATGTACGGGATAGTCTTGGAAGGCGGCGGGGCCCGGGGGGCGTATCAGATCGGCTTTTGGCAGGCGTTCCGGGAACTGGGTCTTGAATATCTGGGAGTAGCCGGGACCTCGATTGGGGCGCTCAATGCGGCGCTGCTCGCGCAGGGGGACCTCGAGCGGGCGGTGGGGCTGTGGACGAGTATCACTCCAACGAAAGTGTTTGACGTCGACCCAGACTTGTACGAGCGGGTCCGGAACCTGGATATAACGACGAATAACATCAGCGGCCTGTTTCAGTTCTTTAAGACCACCCTGCGGAGCAAGGGACTGGATACTACGCCGCTGCGGCGCCTGCTGAGCGAGTACGTGGACGAAAAGCGGGTGCGGGCGGCTGGGCTGGAGTTTGGGATGGTCACGGTTGGGTTGCCGGATCTGCGCCCGCTGAAAGTGTACCTGGAGGATATTCCGGCGGGGAAGCTGATTGATTATATCCTGGCCAGCGCGCGGCTGCCGATTTTCCGGCCGGAGGCCATCAACGGCAAAAGGTATCTCGATGGGGGCTTCTATGACAACCTGCCCATCGATCTGCTGACCGCCCGGGGGCTTAAGGAGATTGTCGCCGTCCGCCTAAAGTCGATTGGGGTGCGGCGGCGGCCAAAAGGGGAGATCGAGCGGATTACGACCATCGAACCGAGCGGCTATCTGGGCCCGGTGCTGGATGTCTCGAGGGAGCGGTCCAAGACGAATTTGCTGATGGGTTATTACGATACCCTACGGGTGTTCCGGGGGCTCCCTGGCCGGCAGTATTACCTTGAATCCCTGCCAGCCGACGACTATTTCTTCTCCCGCCTCAGCCAGACCGATGCTGCGAACATCGGCCATCTGAAAGAAAGCCTGCGGGGGTATGAGCAGACGCCGGACCGCCGGTTTGTGTTTGAAGTGCTGGTCCCGCTCCTGGCGCAGCTGCTGGCTTTGGATGAGCGGGCGACCTACGGGGAAATCGTCCTGGCCCTGCTGGAGCGGGCGGCGGCGATTGCCGGGATGGAGCGCCTGCGGATTTATGCTTACCCGGAGTTCCTGGCGGCGGTGCGGCAAAAGTACGCTTCGCCGGAAGGGGAGGGACTGGTGCTGCTGCCGGGTATCCGGCAAGCCTTCGACAGTATGCTCTGGCCGCACCGGGAGCAGGTGCTGGATGCGGTGACCCGGCTGATTTTGCCGGAATTAAGTGATGACGATTAAGCTGATTGCGCGGTTAAACCGGATAGGCCGGCGGCCGGCTGGATAAACTACCGCCAAAGGTTTTTCCGGGGGGTGAAGCGATGCAGCGTCCCAAACGCGCGGCGATGGTCCTGCTGCTGGTCCTTAGCTTAACTGTATTGTCGGGCTGCAGCAACAAGGGACCGGTGGCGGCGGTGATTTACGGTCATGTCGCCAGCCTGCGGCAGGGGACGGTGCGGGAGAGCACTGAGCTGTGGACGGACGAGGCGAAAGCGAGCGGAAGGCGGATGGCCGAGGTGTTCGCCCGGTTTGCCATCCCCCGCCCGGCGGGAGCGCGGATCGTGAGCCTGAAAATCAGCCAGGACACGGCGAAGGTGACGGCCGTCTGGTACTACCGGAACGATTTACGGCCAGAAACCTACATTTATTTGCTGGAAAAAGACGAGCGGAAATGGAAAATTGCCGGCTGCAGCCCCATCACCCAACCCCTGGATTGAGGCCGCCCCGGCCCGGGAAGTGAAAGTATGGCAAAGGATTATCTCCGCGCCTGGGTCCGCACGGTCAACAGTCTCCTGCGCCGCAAGGGCGGAAAGGCGAAAGAGACCACGCCGGATGTGTACGCCAAGCAGGAGAAAATGACGGAGTGAGATTCGCCCCAGGCGAATCTCACTCCGTTTGTCGGTTGGCTTAAGCTGCGGGGTAACCGGCGGCGGTAATCGCCGCTTTGATCGCGTCTGGAGTAATCTGCTCCGGGTCGTATTCCACCGCTGCGGTTTTGGCGGCCAGGTCCACCTGTACATCCTTAACGCCGCCAAGCGCAGAGGCTGCCTTTTTGACCCGGCCGACGCAGTGCATACAGGACATCCCCGATACCGTAAAAGTCGCTTTAGC
>CAZHIT010000059.1:0-5166 GCA_964533125.1 uncultured Candidatus Sumerlaeota bacterium | reverse complement strand
TCTCTCACCTCCTTTGATTTATTCTTGCCTGACCGTGCCCCCCCCGCGGGTAACCGGAGCATGATTTTACCGCGGCGGGGATAATCGAAAGGGTTTTGGGGGCCGAAACCGAATTGCTTTGACAGATATACAGAAGAAGCGGGATCGCTGGTCATGAGGTGATTGGCGTGGCGAATAATCTCATTTTAGCCGGACTGGTGCTGATCTTCGTGCTGCGGCTGGCGCTGCTGGCCATTAACTTCTATTACGCCGATGTGATGACGAGCTGGGTGGAGCTTAAGGGCGAGCGGATTCGGCGAGGCAAAGGACTAACTTTGCTGGTGCAGGGGGTTTGGGTGAGCGGCCGTTTTTTAGGGTGCAACGCCGAAGGCCAATTGGTGCTGCAAGTCCCGCCCGACCGGTACCTGCGGCTTAGTCCGGAGTCGATTGAGGATTATAGGGTGTACGATCTGTAGCTCTATTCGCCGGCGGGGAAGCGGAAATGGTGGGTGATGGGCGTAGGCCAGGTGAGGAGGCGGTCTTCTTCACTGGCGTATGGCCCGCCGTTGTGCAGCAAAAGCGGCACGCCATCCGGGCGGCGCCGGTCGGAGACAATGCCGATGTGGGCGAGGGGGCGGTCGAAGATGACGATGTCACCGCCCTGCCACTGGGCGAGGTTATCGGTGTCGCCGGGGATCACCTCGGTCGGGAGGGCCTGGGCGTACTTATCAAAGAAGGGGATGAGGTTCGCGACCCGCCGGAAGTCGATGTTGGGGTCGGGGCGGCCGTCCACCCGGGGGTAAGCGGCGGGGGAGTGGCGGATGTCTTCGTCTACCAGGGCCTTCAGGTCGTACCCGGCGGAAGATAGTGCCCGCCAGATGACGTCGGTGCAGACACCGATGGTTGCGGGTGGGTAGCCGCCGGCGTAGTAGCCGTCCTGGTAGGCGGTCTGCCGGTCCGCTTCGGCCCGGGCGCCAGCCACGATGTCGGCCAGGTCGTCGCTGCCGTTATTATTGGCGTCGTGTCCGCTCAGTAACCGGGGGATTTCCAGCGTGGGGGGCGGCAGGGTTCCTGGCGGTTCGCTTACCGGCAGCCGCAGTCCGAGGAAAGCCGTGGTCAGGATCAGGATCAGGATCAAGGCCGCCAGGATCAATCGCTTTGTACGGATCATCCTTCTGCTCCTTTATGTTTTATCACTTATCCCGGGCAGGGTCAGGACATTCACCTTTCTCCGTTGTCCCGATACTATGGAGTAACGGGAAGGAGGGGTGAAGATGCGGATCAGTTTTTGGGATCTGGTGACCGGGAACGATGGGAAGCTGAGTCTGTCCAAAACCCAGATGCTCCTGTGGACGATGCTGTACATATCCTACTCGGCTGTGTATATGGTGCGCACCGGGAAGCCGCCGGAACTTAATACCAGCGCCTATATCCTGATGGGCTTAAGCGGGGCCGCTTATGTCGGAACGAAGGCGGTCAAGGCGGCCGAGTCCACGGCGCAGAGCTATTTGCAGGTGCGGAAGGCGGCGCCGCCGAAAGAATAAGACAGATGACGAACCGGCCAGCCAAGGGGGCTGGTTTTTTTTGTGATTGTAATTCCCCCTGGGTTATATTACTATATTGACGAGGGCAATCCCTGCCTGACCCAGCCGGGTTGGGCCGGCTGATGGTTTTTCGGCCGCAGGGGATAATAACCGCTATGGCTGACAGTACTGTTGGTTGGTTTGCTCGTGATCTCCGGCTGTACCTGGTTTCGCCCGAAGCCGCCGGAGGTAATCGAACCGCCGCCGCCCCGGCAGGAGACGATGCGGCTGACGGCGGTGGGGGATATTATGATGCACAATACCCAGATAACCGCCGGTTACCGGGCCGAGACCGCCGACTACAATTTCGACGCTTTTTTTGCGCCGGTGCAAGAATGGCTGAGCGCGGCTGACCTGACGGTGGGGAACCTGGAGACGACGCTCGCGGGCAAGGAGAAGAGGTATACGGGGTACCCGATGTTCAACAGCCCGGACGCGATTGCCGAGGCGCTGAAAACCGCCGGGTTTGACCTGCTGACCACGGCTAATAACCATTCCCTGGACCGCTCGGAGTTCGGGGTGATCCGCACCCTGGAGGTACTGGACGGCCTGGGCCTGGCGCATACCGGGACGGCCCGGTCGGCGGAGGAGCGGGACAGCATCCTGATGCAGGAAGTCAAAGGGATCAAGCTGGCGTTCCTCGCCTACACTTATGGGACAAACGGCATCCCGATCCCGTCCGGCAAGCCGTACCTGGTGAACCTGCTGGAGCCGGAGCAGATGGAGGCGGATGCCGCCCGGGCCAGGGAAGCGGGGGCAGACCTGGTGATCGTCTTTCTCCATTTCGGGGCGGAGTACGTGAACGCCCCCAGCCGGGAGCAACGGGACCTGGCGGAGCAGCTGATTGGGGCTGGGGTGGACATCGTTTTGGGCAGCCACCCGCATGTCCTGCTCCCTTTGGAGAAAACAACAGTGACACTGCCGGACGGGACGGAGCGGGAAGGATGGGTTATTTACTCACTTGGGAACTTCATTTCGGGCCAGAACGGGCTGCGTAAAGAGACCGGGGCGATGGTGAGTTTCCAGATCCACAAGGACTTTGGGACCGGCCGGACCGAAGTGACCAAGGTTAGCTATGTGCCGACCTGGGTCCACCGGTACACGGAAAACAGCAAAACCCGCTTCCGGGTGCTGGCCATCGAACCGGCCATCGCCGCGTACGAAAGCGGGGAAGACAGCTTAATCAGCCAGACGGCATACTTAAGTTTGCGTAAGGCTTTGGCGCAGGCGCAGAACGATTTGGGAGAGGGCATCGAGCACCCGGGTAGCGTCTTATCTGATTAGAGAGAGACAGTGCGGAGAAAGAGGTGGATAGTATGGACTTTATGGCTCTGAGCACGCTGCAAAAGTCGTTTCTCATCGGGTTGGGGTTGATGGGCGTCAACTTTGCGGCAGCGCTGCTGCACCGCTTGTACTTGCAGCGCGTGGTGCTGCCGAAGAAAAAATACCACCGGAGCTATCAGCCGGCGGCCAAACAATGGGTGGAGTTTGTGACGGCCTCGCAGAACAGTGAGTTTAAGGGCTTGCTGGTGCTGGGGGTGGTAATTTTGGGCGGCGGGTACTTCCTTGGCTATTTCACTGAGGCGGCTGGGGTCTTGATCATCCTGGTGTCGCTGTCGCTGTACACTTTTCTGGCGGGTTTGTATCGGCCAGAGTACGTGCTGACTGAGGAGGGCTTGTTCATCCAGAACTGGTTCCCGCCGTACATCAATCGGAACATGGGCTATTATCCCTGGACGGCGTTTACCCAGATGGAAGTCCGGGAGCACATTATCGTGCTGGGGGAGAAGAAGATCATTCCGCTGGTCTGCCAGGAGAAGGAGGCTACGGAAATGCGGCGCTATATCCGGCGCCGCGTGAAGACCGGCAAGGAGGATGGGGCAAACGATTAGGGCTGGGCAGGGAGCAGGGCCGGGAAAAGCGAAGGTTCAGAGTCGCCTCTGAACCTTTTGATTTAGCCCACTATGGCGGTCAGTTAATATCCCCGGGGAGGTTATGAGCGCGGAAGGATGGAACAACGGGGGGCGTCTTTGCCGCGCCGCTTCGCTCCCCGCAATGAAGTTATCGATACTCTGTCCTTATGAGCCGTTAGTTTACTCCGCCAGGACGATTAGTTCTCTTCATCGGAGCGGCCAACTTACCCCACCGGGGCGGTGAGGAGTATCGCCTTCGCCGGGCATTTCTCCTGGCAGCAGAAGCAGACGATGCATTTGGCCGGGTCCACGACCGGGTGGGCGGCCATGGTGAGGGCCTGGGCCGGACATTCGGCGATGCAGTGGCCGCAGTTGGTACAGAGTTCGGCGGTCACGGCCGGACGCAGGGAGCGCAGGCGCCGCCAGAAATCGTCGGGCGATTTGCCGTGGGGCCGCAGGAACCCATCGGGGTGCTTAAAGTCCTCGATTACGGGGACTTTACCGTCAATCTCGATCTTGGCGAGGTCCGCTTCCCCGTAGCCGCGTTCGCCGCCAAGGACGGTGGTCCGGATCGAGCCGGGGGGGAAGTTCATGATCTTGCCGGCCACGGCGTCGACGGCGATATTATCGGTGCTGCCGAAAACGAGACCAAGTTGGCGGAGGTCCTTGCCGGCGGGGCCGTTGCCTTCCATAGCGATAATCCCGTCGACGATGGTCAGGTCCGGGGGGCGGACGGCGAAGATATCGAGCAGGGCTTCGGCGAAGTCGAAGGGATCGCCGGCGGTAAAATGCAGGCTGCCTTTTTGGGCGCCGGGCAGGTAGCCAAAGCAGTTTTTGACCGCGCAGGTGAGCCCGGTGAGACCGTGAGTTTTGAGCTTGGGCAGGTTGATGACGTAGTCGGCGTCCAGCAGCGCGGCCGGCATCACCGCCCGGGGAATGAAGCGGGAGTGGATTTTGACTTCCCGGACCCGGTCGCTTAAGTTCTCGTAATAGGGCCCGGCCGCCTCGAGCAAACCGCAGGCGGCAAAGGAGGTCCGGTTGGCGCCGTAACTGGCGGCGCCGGGGTTGTCGCCGACGATGATGCTCGCGGCTCCCCTGGCTTCGACCGCGCGGATGACTGCCCGCAGGATGGCTGGGTGGGTGGTGACGCTCTCTTCCGGGGCGGCGGTGCGGAGGACATTGGGTTTGATCAGCACATTTTTACCCCGCAGATCGGGTTCAAAGCAGGAAAAGATCGCATCCACGGCGGTCTGGCAGGTTTCGTAATCGGTATGGCGAATCATTACTTTGGCCAAAGAGATCATCCTTTCCAGTTTTCTGCTTAATTCGGCCCAAAGCCCCGGAAATCCTTGCGGGAGGAAGATAAAACGCGGCAATGTGTGGGAGAATAGTCGAAGCTTTAGAAAATGCAGCGATAGGGAGGAGAGAAAGATCGAAGGTTTCCAGACGCATATTTTGCCCAACGGGATCAGGTTAATGCTGCTGCCCACCACGCAATTCCGGACGGTGACCATTGACCTGTACCTGCACCAGGGCCTTAGCCGCAGCGCGGCGTATTTGGCGCTGCTGCCCCAGGTACTGATGCGGGGGACGCATAAGTACCCGGAGATGCAGGACCTGGAGCGGGAACTGGATAGTCTGTACGGCTCCGACCTGCGCCGGAATATGCTGAAAAAAGGGGAGCGGCTGCT
>CAZHIT010000058.1:5540-11789 GCA_964533125.1 uncultured Candidatus Sumerlaeota bacterium | reverse complement strand
CACCCCCGAATACCGCGACCCGGTGGAGTTTTTCCGGCGCACCTACCTTACCCGGAGCCTGCAGGACCTGCTGGAGGGCGCGGTACGGCGCCTGGCCGGCACCGGCGGCGATCCGGTGGTGCAGCTGCAGACGAACTTCGGCGGGGGCAAGACTCACTCCATGCTGGCCCTGTACCACCTCTTCTCCGGGGCGGCCCACGGCGCGCTGCCGGGAATGGACGTGGTGATGCGGGCGGCGGAGCAGAGTGCTCTGCCCTTGGTGCGACGGGTGGTGCTGGTGGGCAACAAAATCTCGCCCGGCAACCCGGTGGTCAAGGCAGACGGCACGGTGGTCCGCACCATCTGGGGCGAGCTGGCCTGGCAGCTGGGAGGCCGGGCGGCCTACGAGCGCATCCGCCTCGACGACGAGCGGGCGACCAGCCCGGGAGATGCGCTGCGGCAGCTGTTTAACGAATACGGGCCCTGCCTAGTCCTGATCGACGAATGGGTGGCCTACGCCCGTCAGCTCCACGACCAGAGCGACCTGCCGGGGGGAGGGTTTGAGACCCATTTCAGCTTTGCCCAGGCCCTGACCGAGGCGGCGCGGACGGCCCAGAAATGCCTCCTGGTCATCAGCCTTCCCGCCTCGGACTATACCGGCTCGCCCCACATCTTGGGCGAAGACGTGGAGGTCGGGGGACAGCGGGGCCGGGAGGCGCTCGACCGCCTGCGCAACGTCATCGGGCGGGTGGAGACGTCCTGGCGGCCGGCCAGCGCCGAAGAGGGATTTGAGATTGTGCGGCGGCGTCTGTTCGAGCCGCTGCTGGACAATAGCCAGTTCGTGGACCGGGACGTTGTCACCCGGGCGTTTGCCGATGTCTACCGCAGCCAGGCAACGGAGTTTCCCCCGGAATGCCGGGAACCGGAGTACGAACAGCGGCTGCGGGCGGCCTACCCCATCCACCCGGAAATCTTCGACCGCCTGTACAATGACTGGTCTTCGCTGGTCAAGTTCCAGCGGACCCGGGGGGTCTTGCGGCTGATGGCGGCGGTCATCCATAGCCTCTGGGAGAAGGGGGACCGCAACCCGCTGCTAATGCCTTCGACCATCCCCATCGACGACCAGCGGGTACAGTTCGAGCTGACCCGTTACCTGTCCGATAACTGGCTGCCGATTATCGCCCGGGATGTGGACGGACCTGAATCATTGCCCCTGCGCCTGGATGGGGAAACGCCGACCTTGGGCAAGCTGTCCGCCTGCCGCCGGGTGGCGCGGACCATCTACCTCGGCTCCGCCCCCAGCGCGGCGACGGCCAACCTCGGCCTCGAAGACCGGCGGGTCCGGCTGGGGTGCGTTATGCCGGGCGAGTCCCCGGCGGTATTTGGCGATGCCCTGCGCCGTCTGACCGGCAGCGCCACCTACCTGTACCAGGATGGGTCCCGCTACTGGTATTCGACCCAGCCGACGGTGACCAAGCTGGCAGAAGACCGGGCGGAGCAGCTGAAGCGCAACCCGGATGCGGTCGCCCAGGAGCTGGAGCGGCGGCTGCGGGCGGACCTGCGCCAGTCTGGCGATTTCGTCCGGATTCATCCGCTGCCCCAGACCAGCCAGGATGTGCCAGACACCCGGGAAGCCCGCCTGGTGGTCCTGGGCCTGGCGCACCCGTACAGCCGGGACCCGAACTCCCCAGCGCTCGCGACGGCCCAGGATATCCTCGAGCACCGGGGCAGCCTGCCTCGGCTGTACCGCAACACCCTTTGTTTTTTGGCGGTGGACCGAACCCGGCTCCAGGACCTGGATGCGGCGGCCCGCTCCTACCTGGCCTGGGATTCCATCCTGAATGATGCCAAGTCGCTGGACCTCTCGCATCATCAGACCAGGCAGGCCGAGGCCCAGAAAGCCAGCGCCGAATCGACCCTGGTCCTGCGGCTGCCGGAAGCCTACCAGTGGCTCCTGGTGCCAGGGCAGAAGACAGCCCAGGACCCGGTGGAATGGCAGGCTTACCGCTTGACGGGGCCGGAGGCGCTGGCGCCGCGCGCCAGCCGCAAGCTGCGCAGCGAGGAGCAGCTGGTTCTGAGCCTGGCGCCCAGTCTCCTGCGGATGGAGATGGAGCGGGTGCCCCTCTGGCGGGGTGACGCCGTCGCGATCCGGCAGCTGACGGAGGACTTCGCCCGCTACCTCTACCTGCCGCGGCTGCTGGAGCCGGCGGTGCTGCTGGCGGCGATCCGTCAGGGCGTCGCCCTGCTCACCTGGGAGTACGATGGCTTTGCCTATGCCGATAGCTACGATACCGAAGCGGCACGGTACCGGGGGCTGAGCTGCGGTCAGGTTGTGCCGCTGACCGATGCGGACTCACCCAGCCTCCTGGTCCGACCGGCCGTGGCCATAGCCCAGCTGGGAAGCGGGGGGCCGGGCGGCTCGGGCAGCACCGGTGGCACGGGCGGCACTGGTGGTGGCACCGGTGGTACGGGTGGCGGCTCAGGCGGCACTGGCTTGGGCGGCACTGGTACGGGTGGCACGGGAGGCGGCATCGGCGGCACCGGTAGCACAGGCGGTACCGGTGGTACGGGCGGAACCGGCGGTACGGGTGGGGGCACCGGTGGCACGGGCGGCGGGCCTGGGCCGTTACCGGCGGCCCCGCCGAAGCGGTTCCACGGCACCGTGTACCTCGACCCGCAGCGTCCCGGTCTGGAAGCCAGCAAGGTGGCGGAAGAAGTCATCGTCCACCTGTCCGGCTTGGTCGGGGCCAAGCTGAAGGTGACGCTGGAGATCGAAGCGGAAATACCGGATGGCGCTCCGGAAAAGGTGGTGCGCATCGTCACCGAGAACAGCAAGGCGCTCAAGTTCGCGAGCCACGGATTTGAGGCGGAGTAGGGGCAGAGGCGCCAAGGATATGATAATACGGCATAAATGAATGTGGGGTGTAGTCCGTGTTTGCCTTTGTTGATGAAAGTGGTTTCCCAAGGCCAACTGATGATTCGGAGTATTCCGTACTATTAGCTGCTTGTATGAAGACTGAGGTTATCAGGTCTCTCGCTAGCAGAGTTTACCAATTGAAGGAATATTCTTTTGGTGGTGGCAACGAGGTGGAGATTAAGGCGAAAAACTTTATTACTCCAAATACTCTTAGCCCAAGAAGATCGATCAATAAAGACTTTGCGGACAGGCTTTTCGAGATAATCGATGGAGAGAACATAAGCGTTTATGCTATTGTAATGGAAAAACCAGAATATGAGCCTTTGGTACAACCGAATATGTTGCCAATACACTATACATACTTGCTACAACGAGTCAATGCATTTGCTGATATGAATAATCGGTCCATAGCTCTGATTTTTGATGGGCAGGACCCAAGCCGAGATGAAATGATTTCTCAGAAATTTAATAATTTGGTGTTTAGGGATCCAAGATTTCACCAGATAATTGAAATGCCATTGTTCGTTAGCTCTAAAATAGTGCCAGGTATACAGATCGCTGATATTATGGCGGGCGTAACTCGGCATTATTACAATCGTCATCTGAATAATCAAAGCCCTAAGGATGCATTCGAAGAGTGGATAAAAAGTATGTACACAATTATCGATAAAAAGGTTACCAGTCTAAAAAAGGTCGGATACAGTTTTCCCGGGATTTACCTCTTAAATAAGAATAACTTTCAGCGCTCTGTTTAGGGGGACGATTCTGACGAGTTGGCACACGCAGAATGTCCGCAACTTTCCATCATCTTGTCCGTATCCATTGTTGACAAACGCAGGATAACATCATATAATAATTATGAAGCTGGTTGTTGTTCCGTCCTGGAGCAGCGCATACTGGTTTCTTTTTTATACGTATAGACATCTGGGTATTGACCATCGATTGTGCGGTTCAGCCTACCGTTACTCCCGTTCTCCTTCATTGCAATTTGGAACGATATCGCACTTGTGCTGCAATCCGGCAATATTCATTTCTATTCCATCGTCCATTCGCCCCCACCCGTGGGCGCCTTTTTCTTTTCGCCCACGCCCCCGGTATTATTTGCCAGACAACTGTGATAAAATGGGGGTAAGAAATGGGACTAACCAGGCCGGAGCGAAATAGAAGAGGGTGAAGGAATGGGTAATATCTTGGCCGCCGGGCAAGCTGGGGCGGCCGAAACGGACTGGATTGGGGAGGTGGGTGAAGCGGCAGCCGATGGGATAGAAGATATGATGGACGAGGCGTTAGCCGATCAGACGGCTTATAGGGTGGACAAGGCGTCAGCGGATCAGACGGTTTATGGTATAGAGGAAGAGTCAGCCGGCGGGATGGATGGAGTGTCAAACGAAATATCAGCCGCCGCCGATGCGACCGTGTCCGGTGCGACACGCTTGTCCCCCGACCCCACCGACGAATCGCTCCTCCGCCGCGCCCAAGCCGGCGAAACGGAGGCGGAGGGGCTGCTCCTGGAGCGTTACCGCGGCTTCGTGCGGGGCATCTGCCGCAACTATTTCATCGTGGGCGCAGAACCCGACGACCTGATGCAGGAGGCGATGATCGGTCTGTACAAGGCCATCCGCGACTACCGCCTCGGGAGCGGCGCCCACTTTAAGGTGTTCGCGCGCCTGTGCGTCACCCGCCAAATCATCACCGCCATCAAAAGCGCCACCCGGCACAAACACAAGGCCCTAAACATCGCGCTGTCGCTCGACCAGGAGGAGTTCGAACCTGGCTCGCCTACCCGCCTGGAGCTGACCGCCGACACCACCGCCGCGAACCCGGAGCAGGCGGCCATCCAGCGCGAGGAATCGGCGCTGTTCCGCCAGCAAATCCGCCGCTACTTAAGCCCCCTGGAGCGCCAGACGCTGGTGTACTATTTAAACGGCAGCACCTACCGGGAAATCGCCGCCCAAATCGGCGTGCGGGAGAAGACGATAACCAACTCCATGTACCGGGTGCAAAAAAAGCTCCGCCGCCTCTTGGCGGGAGCGCTGACCTGAGCTGGTCCGGCGGGATCGCCCGACCCACAGCTGAATACATGATCTGCCTTCCTCCGGAGATAGCCCTAAATGGACACACGAGGAGGAATAAACCATGCCGCCCACCATACCGGAGCTGATCGCCCAGGCCGACCAGGCCATCAAGCAGGAGGACTTTGACCGCTTAATGGAGTTCTACGCCGACGACGCCATACTGGTGGTCAAACCCGGCCGCATTGCCCGCGGCAAGGCCGAGATTCGGGCCGCGCATATCGCCATTGCCCAGTATTTCCGTCACAGTATCGCCCCGACCCAGGGCAAAATGATGGCACTGGAGGCCGGCGACACGGCGCTGGTGCTGGCGCAGACCTTGCTCGCGGCCGATAACCAGGCGGAGTCAGCCTTCCCCATGGAGCGGCGGGCGACTTATGTGTACCGGCGCGAACCAGACGGACGCTGGCTCTGCGCCATTGACAACTCCTACGGCACCACCCTGCTGGACTGAGGTCAGCAATAATGGAACTGCCCCGGCCAGGCGGACCGGGGCGGATCTATATGCCGCCGCTTGGGTACCATAAGCCCGCTTAGCCGGGCAGCCGAGCGCGGTGAGCGGATCGAGCGGGGGTTACTGATTTCCTACCGTCGCGCCCGGTTGGTTCCGGATGCCGAAGGTCTGAGTGACCGGATCCCGAAACAGCTCCAGGCGCAAGGGGTAATAGGTGAGCGAGGCGAAGGCGAGTCCAAGCGTCGCGATCAGGGCCAGGGCCAGAGGGGTGGCGGCGCGGGCTAAGGGCGGCTGGAGCAGCAGCCGGTAACTGGCCAGATGGCCCAAACTGACGGCCAGGATAAACAGGCCGATATCCAACACCAGTAAATGGCCGCCCAGCAGGGCGGTGTAGCCATAGAAGCCCCCGGTGATAATGGCGGGGATGAGCAGCAGGGCGGCGGCCTTGGCGACGAAAAAGTTGGGGTTGGCTGGCCGGAGGCAGGCCAGCTCGACCGCCGCAAACCCAAAGGCGGGCCTGAAGCCAATCTTCAGATGCTCCCAGACGCTTTCGTTGACGGCCGCCAGCACGGCCGCCGGCGGCCAGCCGCCCGTCCAGGCGAAGACGAAGTGCAGGGCGCTGCCGGCCAGGATGGTGAAGATGGCGGCGGCTGTCTCCCAGCGGGCGAAAAGGTTGTTCATAATCCCCCTCCTTGGTTTGGTATTGGCCTGGTTTCCCCGGCGTCCCCGGTCGGTGCCGGGACTAGCCGAAGGCGCCGCCAGGGAGGTCCCGCTCCCTATATTCTGCGGTCCGCACAGCTTAGTCTATGCACTCTCCGGACGGCGTC
>CAZHIT010000058.1:0-5530 GCA_964533125.1 uncultured Candidatus Sumerlaeota bacterium | reverse complement strand
GGCAGCGGCCTGGCCGGGGGGACTGCCGGATGCGAATTAGGCCACTGCTAAAGGATATGCACCGGCCGGGCGGTCGAACCGGGCCGGCGGAAATAATCGCTCCGATTGGGTAAAATAAACCTGCTCCGGCGGCTCTGACGGGGCCGGGTTTGCGTGGGCCGTCCAAGCGGAACGAATCGCCCTCGGTGCGGTTTTGCGTAAGCAGCCGAAGAATTGAGCTTCCCGCTGGCCAAGGGTAGAGAGAGGGGACTTAGTCATGCAAATCGAGGTCATTGGCGTGCCGATCGACCTGGGGGCCGACCGGCGGGGGGTAGATATGGGACCGAGCGCCATCCGTTACGCCGGCCTGCAGGCGACCGTGCAGAGCCTGGGGTTAAGTTTTGCCGACCGGGGGGACATCGCGATCCCCCGCCCGGGCTATGGCGCCGCCTTCCCCGAGCCGAACCTAAAATACCTGGCCGAGGTGACGGCGGTAAACGCGGAACTCGCGGCCCGGGTGCAGGATTGCCACGCGCGGGGCAGCCGGCCCCTGGTCCTGGGCGGCGACCATAGCCTTGCCTTAGGCTCGGTGCTGGGCACCCAGGCCGCCTTCCGGGATATCGGCGTCCTCTGGGTGGACGCGCACGGGGATTTTAATAACCATCTCACCACCCCCAGCGGCAACCTGCACGGGATGCCGCTCGCGGCCGCCGCCGGGTACGGCCCGCCGGCCATGACCGCTTTCCGGGGGCCGGCGGCGGGCTTTGTGGACCCGCGCCGCATCGCCCTGGTGGGGGTTCGCAGCATCGACCCCGGGGAGGCGAAGCTGCTGCGCCAGTCGGGGGTTTGTGTGTTTACCATGGCGGACATCGATATGTACGGGATGCGCGAGGTGATGGAGCGTGCGTTCGCCATCGTGACGCAGGACACCCGGGGGTTTCACCTCAGCTTCGATATGGATGTGCTCAATCCGACCGAGGCACCGGGGGTGGGGACGCCGGTGCCTGGCGGGCTTACCTACCGCGAGGCGCACCTGGCGTGCGAGATGGTGGCCGACACCGGGCGGCTGCTCTCGCTCGACCTGGTCGAGGTGAACCCGATCCTGGACACCCGCAACCAGACCGCTCAGCTGGCGGTGGAGCTGATTGCGTCGGCGCTGGGGAAGAAGATTATGTGATCGATCAGATTGAAGCTCCGGCCGGTCAGACCAGCTGCACACGACACAAAAGGCCTATCCTCGATCGAGGACGGCCTTTTAGTTTATCTCCGGCGGTGGCTTACGGCCAGGCGAAGCAGCTTGGATTCCTATGGTTAGAGGGCGGCGGCAGGCTAGCCAGCTATTCCCCTTCGGGCGATAGACCCAGCTCGGCCAGGCGGGCCGGGGTGGGCACGCCTACCGCGTCCCAACCCATCTCGCGGTAGAAATCGCTGACCATGGGATCGATGTCGACCACCAGCCCAGCGCAGTCACCGGCGCTAATGGGCTCGGTGCGGAACTTGGCCGGGAGGGTGTCGTCCGCCCGGGTGAGGCCCAGCCGGAGGTTGAGGAGGCGTTCGGTGGTGACGATGCGTTCGCCGCACGCGAGCAGGCCTTCGGCGGTGACGGTGTCGCCGCTGAGGGCGGAGAGGAGTTCGGCCGGGATGGTGAGGGTAAAATTGTTCAGGAGGCTGAGGTAAGGAATCTTGCACAGCCCGAGCGCATCCAGGACGGCGCTGACGCTCGCGGTGTACCGCACCAGCTTGCCCTTGCCGGCCTCAATGCGGCGGTCGCCGGAGGTGGCGTCGTCTAATATTTCCTGGGCGCGCCGGGGGGTGTAGCCGCACTCCAGGCTGGGGTAGGGGTTCGCGAAGTCGGCGCCGCGGCTGCTGACGGCGTAACCTAAGCCGGTGCCCTTAAAACCGCGGGGGTCCATCGAGGTCATGGCCATCCCCTTCACATGGTAGGCGTAGCGTTCGGACCCCCGTCCAAGGCGGGCCGCCGCGCCCACCAAACCTTCGGCCAGGGCATCCCCCAGGGGCGTATCGCGGCGGGCGATGTGGTCAAGCAGGCGTTCCAGGGCTTCGGCGTCGCCCCAATTCAGGGTGTCGCCGGCGGTGTCGGCCAGCGTGAGGATGCCGGCCTGGAACAGATCCATGGCGAAGGCGAGGAGGCTTGCCGTCTCCAAAGAATCCATGCCCCAGTAGTTGCAGCGGCTGTGCAGGTAGACCGACTCCAGGGCGTCTTCGTTGCCGACCTTCGGGCCAAAGGCGGCCATCGGCTCAAAGGGCGGGCGCTGACCGGTAAACCCGGCGTGGCGGCCCGCGTCGGCGGTGATTTCGGCTTTGCAGTGCACCGGGCAGCGGAAGCAGCTGTGGTAGCGGGTGGGCTTGCCCCGGAAGCTGAAGCCGTTGGCGCGCTCCACGGCCGGGAAGTTCGTCTGCTTAAAGTTATAGGCCGGCCCGGCGCCGAAATCATCCAGCCATTTCACCTGGCCGGAATCCCCAAACTCGGCCCATTCGGCGAAGTCCGGGGCCGCCTTAATCTTCTGCAATAACTGCCCCAGCAGCTCACGGGCCTCGGGGGAGACGGCGCTGGCCGGGTTCTTGGCCGGACGCAGGGCAATGGCCTTTACCCGCTTGCTCCCCAGCACGGCGCCCATACCGGTGCGGCCGGCGGCGTCGCCGGTGTTGAAGAGGACGGCGGCGTAACGCACCAGCTGTTCCCCGGCCGGGCCGATGACCGCGACCGGGGCCTGCGGATCGCCCAGTTCGGCCCGGATAGCGGCACGGGTGGCGTAGGTGTCTTGGCCCCAGAGGTGGTCGGCGGGGGCGAAGGTCACCCGGCCAGCGTCGACCACCAGGTAGACGGGCGTCGCGGCCTGCCCGGTAATGACCAGGGAGAGGATGCCCTGGGCGGCCAGCGTGGGCCCGAAATAACCGCCGGCGTTGGAGTTGCCCAAAAAGCCGGTGAGGGGCGAGACGGCGCTTACCTGCACCCGGGCGGAGGAGAGGGCGGGGGAGCCGGTGAGGCGGCCGGCGGTGATGAGGAGGGGGCTCTGGGGTGAGAGCGCGTCGGTCCGGCCGCTGATGTACCGGCGGAGGAGGCCGGCGTTTAGACCCCGCCCGCCCTGGTAGAGCGCGAGCAGCTCCGGCGGGGCGGCAGACGCCGCGACGGTGCGGTCGGTCAGGTTGACGGTGAGAATAGTGGTCGGCAGAGACATCGGTTTCACCTTCCTATTGCTTGGCCGCAGCCGGCGGCGGTTTTTGACCGAAAATTTTTATATTCGCTGCCGGATGCGATTTTCCCTGCTATCCGCGGTGCGGCAGGCTCGCCCGGCGGCCGGGGACGGCGGTCGGGTCGGGAAAGGGTTTTCTTTCCGGCTGGAGAAGAATAACAGTAACAGATTGCAGGCGTGGCGGCAAACCAGTTCAGCCGTGCCTGTTCGGAGCAGAAGTAATCACCGTCAGGCCATCCTACCGCGGGGAGGTGGTTATGGGTGCGGCGACTTCTGGCGATCCTGGTGGCAGTCCTGGTGGTCCTCGGTTGGCTCTGGAGCCAGCTGGCGCTGCCGCCCCGGGCGGGGTCCGAGGCGGCCACTAATCTGGCGGCGCGCCTGACGGCGGCGGTCCGGCGTTTCCCGCCTTTTTTCGGCGGGGCGGCGGAAAGTGGGGGAGACCGCCCTGCGGAAGCCGGCCCCGAAGCGGACAGCCCGGCTGCCCCGGATGGTCTCCCGACCCGGGTGGACTACCGGCCCTATGTGACCCTGATTGGGCAGCAGGGGGCAAGCGGCAGCTGCGTCAGCCACGCGACCATCCACGCCCTGAACATCAAAAACGAACGGGAGCACCCTTACACCCCGGACCTGTCGGTCCGTTACCTGCTGCACCGCCAGGCCATCCTGGCTGGGGACGGGCCGGCCGACACCCGGGATTTGCTCCTGGAATATGGGGTTTGCCCGGAGACTTCCCTGCCCTCGGATTTTGATCTGGCAGCGGTGGACGCGGACGGTACTCTCGACCTCAGCGCCCTGCCCCCGCCTACCCCCGCCCACGACGCGGCTGCCCAGCCCTACCGGGTGGCGGAATACAGCGACCACCAGGCGGCGACCGTGCCCGCCCTAAAGGCCGCCCTGGCTGAGTATGGGCCGGTAATCGCCGGCGGCCCGCTCCCCCAGATCCAGGGGGGCCGACCGGAACACCACCATGTGGTGGCCGTGGTTGGCTACGACGATGCCGCCGGGGAATTTACCTGTCTGAACAGTTGGGGCGACCGGTGGGACGGCGACGGGATGTTTACCCTGGCCTACGGTGCCGTCGCCCGGAACCTGACGACGTTTCGCTATTTTGCCGGGCCGTCCGCCGACCCAACCGGGACCCCTCGGGCCTACACCGCCCGGATCCGTATAGACGCCGGCGAGGCGGGCCGCTGCCGGCTGGTCGTCCGTCTCGGCGCGATCGGAGAGCCCCCGGTGACGGTCTGGGACACCCCCAACGAGCGGGTGATCGCCGACGACAGCCGCTATCTCAGTCTGGACCTGCCGCTGCCGGAGTATGCCGCCGCGCTCTGGCCCCCCGGACCGAACCGGCCCTGGTACCTCTCGGTCACCAACACCGGCCCGGACGCCCAGGCCACGGTTCGGCTGCTGGAGTTCACCCTGGCCCGGCGGTACCGCGATACGGCGGGGGCGGCGGCGACCGAGCTATACCGCGCGGGAGAAGACCCGACACCGGTCCCGGGCGGGATGACGGTGCGCTTTGCGTTCCCGGCCGGGCGGGGCCGGTGATCGGGGTGGTGGTTGGCCGCTAAACGGAGAGGGTTTCGATGCCCGGAGCGGGCGGATTGGGAAGGGAAGGCGGTGTCAGGATGGATGAGAAAACAGCGGAAGCGGGCGGCACCCCCCGGGTGCTCAACCGTTTCCCCAGCAAGCAAAACCGGGTGCTCCTGGTGGAGTTGGACGGAGGGGAGCAGGCGGTGGTGAAGCAGTTCGGCCCGAATATGGCGGGGTTGGAGCGCGAGGCCGGGATGCTGTGGGGCCTCGCGGCGCAGGGGGTGGCGGTGCCGCGCCTGCTGTCGATGGGGACCGACGCGCTGATGCTTGAGTACATTGGGGGACCGACGCTGCTGGAGGTGTGGTTGGGGCCGGAGGAGACCGTGCCGGAGGTTGCCTCGCCGGAACCGGTGGTGGTTCCGGCCGCCGTCCTGGCCGTTGTCGATGCGTTGGTGGACTGGCTGCGGGAGTTTTACCCGGCGGCCCGGGCGATTACCGGCGAGCCGACCATCGTGGGCGATATGCACTGCCGGAACTTCCTCTGGCGGGAGCGGGTGTATGGCGTGGACTTTGGCGACTCCCGGCCGGGGTCGCCGGTGGAGGATGCCGGGCGGCTGCTGGCCCATGTACTCACCTATGACCCCTGGTTTACCCCGTACAAATGGGCTCTGGCCCAGGCGCTCTTTGCCCGCCTGGCGCGGGGGCTGTCGATACCGGCGGCGGCGCTGCGGGAGCAGGTGCGGCGGGAACTGGATTTTCTGGCGGCACGGCGGGGCGTTACCCTGCCGGCGGCGGCGGGGGAC
>CAZHIT010000057.1:6417-11989 GCA_964533125.1 uncultured Candidatus Sumerlaeota bacterium | reverse complement strand
CAAATCCCTTCTCAGGGTATCCAGGCCGGTATTTGCAGGTCCGAAACAAACTCTCAGAGTAGGGATTGTCGATGCTGACCCGCGGCCTTGAATAGGATTTGGTGATCCCCAGTGCCTCCAGTAAGGTTTGGAAGGTGGCGGCCTTCATCGGGCTACAGTTTCCGGAGTGAAGTACCAGCGGCTTCCCAGGGTGTTCTCCCGGAGGACAGCTCTTCGGATTAGTGTTTCGGCGTGGGCACTGCTCTCGGTTTCCCTAACTTCCCAACCAACTACCTTCCGGCTGAAGATGTCGACGATTAGGTACAGTCGGTAGTACATTCCGCAGATCGGGCCGGGTAGCCAGGCAATATCCCAGGTCCAGACCTGGTTTGGTGCTGTTGCCAGGTGGGTAACTGGCTCACGGTGGACGGGTGATATGCTCCTCCCCCGGTGCTGCTGTTGCTTGGATTCCCTGAGGATGCGGTAGATTGTCGATTCCGAGGCAAGGTAGACACCGGTGTCGGCCAGGGCAGGTACTACCTGGGAGGGTGGGAGGTCGGCGTACTCTGGTTGGTTCATCAGGTTTAGGCTAGCGGTTTTCTCTTCCGGTGAGAGCTTGTTCTCCGGCTCTGGCCTCTTTGCTGACGGGCGTTGGTCAGCTCTGACCTCGCCATCTTTGACCCAACGCTCGTAGGTCCTGACCGTAATCCCGAGTTCCTGGCAGGCTATCTTCAGCCTGGCCCCGGCCAGGTTAACTTCCCTGATCAGCGCTACGGCTTCCTGGCGATCCGGGATGCTGATCATTCGTCCTCTGTGTCCCCCCAGATCGCTTGCGCTTTTTTTCGGAGCATGAGTAGGGCAGCTGCTTCGGCCAGCGCTTTTCCCTTCCGCTTTAGTTCCCTCTCCAGGGTTTGGTTCCATTTCCGTTCTTCCCTAAGCTCCTGGGATAGCTGGGTTTTGTGGTTAGGGTTGTTACTGATGGCTATTAAGCAGCTCTCTCGCCAGGCAGCAATCTCTTCCCGATAGAGCCCTTTGCGGCGGCAGTACTCGGCCAGTTCCGTTTCGTTGAGTTGGGATGTTTCCAGGACGATCATGAACTTGTCCGCCGCGCTTAGTTTGCTTGCTACCTTACTGCTTGCAGCTTGCCCACCCGTCTGGTCCAGGGCTTCTTTCCTCCATTTATTCAGGGTGTTTTCGGGTATCCCGATTTCTATCGAGAGCTGTGATACGGCGGCGTTTTCGGGCGGCAGCACCCTTTCTATGGCGGACTGTTTTGTTTCGTTCGGATATGACAGTATGTCGTACCTCCTGTTCGCGTTTCATCTCCAGTATACCACTCAGGTCCGTACGACAACTATCCTGACTCAGGGTGCTTCCTACTCGCTTAACGCAAATCAGCTTGGTGAAGCAAGTGGTATAATTGGTTGGCTTATCCTTCCATTTCTTCGCTATATAATTCAATAAAAGGGATGATTTTCCTGCCGAATAAATGAACTTCTTGCCGTAATTCTCATTATCCCCCATTAATTTATCGCGCCTCATTCCGTCTGATTAAGTCTGAGCACTTAGCGCGCAAAGAGTTACCCCATATGCACTTCAGAATCTACATAAATCCCCGATAGCCCTAAGTGAGATGTAATGAACACTGACCTATCTTTCGGAGCCCACCCCCTATCCATGACCCGGCCCAAGGACAGCCGGGACAGACACCCAAGCGGTGTCTTTTCTGTTGCCCAAAATCAGAAGGAGGTGATCCCCAAGCCAAACAGCCCATTTCGCCAGCCCAACGACCTCACCAATAACCTAAGGAGGGATATCATGGCCACCTACAGCCCAGAGCCAAATTGGCTGCCCAAATCCCCGATCGTCAAATCAGAGGCAACCTGTCCCCTAACATCCACAACCCTGGTGCAAGACAGCGACCCCGACGCCCCATATTTCCGCCAGCTTGAGCAGAGCGGGATCCGCCTGAACGACCGGCAGATTCAGGCCGTCCGCCACATCACCGGCCCACTCCAGATCATCGCCCCACCGGGCAGCGGCAAGACCGCCTGCATCGCCGCTATATTCAGCTTTACGAGTGGGATCCATTGCATTTTCGTGCAGCTCAAGGATTTGGCTTATGGTTTAATTTAATACCTATTGTAAAACGATTCCCTCTAATGTTTAACGATTCTCCCTAATATTCAACGATTTACCGGCAAAATGCACACCCCAACCAATTGTCAAACGATTCTCCCGGTGCTCCTTATCAATACTTCGTACTATACCCGAAAATCTCAGCTTTTGGACTCGAAAGCCAGGCATCAAAATCCCGGTAACCCTCGTAAATCCGCCACGTCCGACCATTTTCGGGCAAAATAAAACCACCTACTGATAAATGCTTTTTATCAATAGATGGATTAGATTTGGTGGAGCACAGGGGATTCGAACCCCTGACCTCTTACATGCGAATTAGGTTTTTCTGCGTTAATGGACTTAGTGATTTTAGCCAAGTCCTTATTTATCAAGGCTTTCCGCTACTGTCATCAGTTTACGCTTGGTGTAATTTTGCATGGTTTGTTAGAAATTTGTTAGAAGTCTACTGTTTCAATCCAAGCGCCTGCACTGGGCGCGACTTAGCAGGATGATTATTTATTATGATTAGATCTGCTCCAATCTTTGGTTGCGTGGCGCCTTCCAGGAGCAGTAACCCGCCAGGAAACAGACCCATCCTGATTTAGCTTAGTCTTGATCATACCCTTCACTGCCAGCATGACAAACAAATCCCTTGCTGATGTAGCTCCGCTTGCACCGCTGATTATCTTTTCCGGCTCATCAATACTCGCTGCTCCGTGCTCTTGTTGATATTTCCAAAGCTGCTCCAGGGCAAGCTGTTCATCATCTGTCAAATACATGCGGCTCCCCCCTTTGGGGTATAGTTCTATGCCAGCCTCGGTTTACCTTCTTTGGCAGACTTTGGCACATTTCATTTATACTCTGGACTTCTCCAAAGTTCACTTCTTCATTATTGTGGCAACAAAAAAGCCGCCCCCGAAGGAGCGGCAGACCGTCGAATATTTCGGCCGGAATAATCCCCGGCCGTTATTGTTTTTGGTAGGAGTAATCCTCGACTAGCGTCTTGATTTGCTCCAGCCGACGGCGGAGCTCGACCGCCTCGGGATCGCGCCACTCCAACCCGGCATACTCGATAATTCCCTTGGCGATCCCCCGGGCGGCCCGCAGGCGGAACCCCACATCCCGCAGCAGGGCTTCATCCTCCGGGTTGGAGTGGTAGGCCACCTCGACAATTACTGCCGGCATTTCCGTTTCCCGGATGACAGCGTAATAGTCTTTTCCGTCGGCGCCCTGGCGAGTCCGGACGCCACGGTTTTTGGTCCCAGCCAGGCGCACGACATTGGCGTGAATGAGCGTCGCGAGCAGGTTCCCCCCATGTCCAGGAGTGGAATTGATGGAGTGGTAAGTCTCAGTCCCTCGCGCCGCAGGTAGCTCGGTGGCATTGCTGTGGATGCTGACAAAGATGTCCGCCTTGGCGTCATTGGCGATCCGGCAGCGTTCTGACAGAGATACGGTGGCGTCGGCGGTCACCCGGGTCCAGACTATATCTATCGGGTATGGTTGAAGGTACTCTGCTACTGCCAGCGCTATTTTCAAATTCCCATCCGCCTCGATGTAACCGCCCGGGCCCCGATTGGCGCGGTCTGAGCCACCATGGCCGGGGTCGATGCATACCTTCATTGAGCGCCGGCCTCTGCGTCCGGCTCAGATTTCTTCTTTAACTGTTGCAATGCATCCAAAATTGGCCGGGGTATTGGTATCCCCATCCGCCCCATGTTCTCCAATATTGATAACCCTTCGTTCGCGATGTAAAACCATATTGCTATGTTCCGGAGAATATCTGTGCTCAGTACATTATCCAGGCAGAGTCCCATGGCCACCGGTATAAACAAGATGATCTTTTTGGCGATCCCCCAAAGGCCGATGCTCGATGACAGTTTTTTCTCGTACCATGCAGCCGTGACGCCGGTGATGTAGTCCAACACTACAAAGGCCACCAGAACTTTCAACGCCACGTCCCATCCCCCCAACACCATCGATAACCAGATGCCGATGAACGCGATGAACGCTTTGATAGATGTGAGGTTCACCTTTTCCCCCTCCTTATTTTGTTACCCGTTAAGACGGTCGTCTCTTGGCCGTCATTCGTTTTTCCGCCTCATTCCACTCCACCACATACCCGGCCGCTTCAAACGGGTGCCGCAGCGGGAACTGCAGCCGACCGTTCACCAACTGCGGTATGCTATCAGTAACTAGTTCTTTCCCGTTCACCCTCAGCCGTTTCTGGCCTGCGTAAAGCTCGATCTGCTCGGCTGGCTTCCGTGTCACCGGGTCTGTGAAATGCGCCACACCCCAGGCTTCGGGCCACGGATACTGGTATGGCAGCTTGCCAACCCCGTCACCATCCCACTGCGCCCAGCTATGCTGAATATCCCAATCCTGGGTATCATCATCCCAGCCGAGATAGAGCACCGCATGGTACTCTCGCTTTTCATCCGGCCAGGCCGGGAGCCCCATCTTCCCACCCTGATACCACATGAATACATCGCTGATCGGGATTATGACCAGCACGGGGCACTGGAAACGCAGGATAGCCGTTTTGATTTCCTCCGGAGTGTAAATCCGGAAATACGGGCCAATCCGATACTGGAGCGCATTAGCCCGCATCTCAGGGGTAATCCGACCCCTAAGAGCTTGGTAATCAGTAATCCCAGGGAACAGATCCTCCAGGCAGACGCCATCCTTCTGGAACCCCTTCAGAGCCTCGTTTGGGTACATCCCTGGACCTTGCCAATCGTCCTCCTCCCGGTTGGCGTAGCCGAAGGCCATTGAAAGGTTCACATAGATGCCCACCAGCATCAACTGATACTCCAGGAGCATAGTTAAAGCGCCCGATACACAGGCGCTCACCATGCCCTGGTGTTTTGTTTTGACCAGCGGAGCCAGGCTAAACTTCCGGGGGATTGTGCTCGGAGCCTTTGCAAACATACCGACGGTGAAATTGCGCTGATCGGCAGGGGACAGCCGCACACCTGGCGGGAGCGATAACCTACTCATAAACACACCTACCTACTTAAATTCCACGACGTTCCAATGTAATTCGGCAGACACCCCAGCACTACCATAGTCCCGATAGCACTCAACCGTGGTTGCGTCTTTCAGCCGTATCCTTGCGCGGGCATGGTCGCCGCCGTTGCTGGCGTAGTAGTCACCAACAATCAGCATTGCCTTAGCTGTGTTCACAGAGCTGATTGCCACATCGACTGTCGTCGTGTAGTTAGGTAGAATTGCAACGCCCCGCTGGACGGATTGGATTACGGCCGGAGCGAACTCGACTACCTCCCAGGCCACATCGTATTTTCTGGCAGTTTTCACCACAACCCGGAATTTGGTACCCGACAGGAAATAGGCGTAGGGGTTCGGGTCGTACGCGCTATCCTCGGGATAGTCGTAGCGGGCGGAGTAAATCTGCAGAATGGAATAGCCCAAGTCAACCGTCGAAATATCGACGTCGGTGTTGGTTTTATCTGTAATA
>CAZHIT010000057.1:0-6407 GCA_964533125.1 uncultured Candidatus Sumerlaeota bacterium | reverse complement strand
TGGAGGAGATTCCGGAGGAGTGAGTCCATTGTACCCGCGCTGGATGCTCTTGATTACCGCCGCCGCCGGCCCGTCCAGGGCATAGTTGCTCAGCTTACCTGCATCGAGTTTGCCGTCTCGCATCAGGCATCGACCTCCACCCCGCTGAGGTAGTAGTCAACGGCTGAGGCCGCCGCGGCAGCACCCTTGATGGTCTTGCCAGTCAGCACCGGCGTATGGATACCTGCCTGCAGGTAGCCGTCGTAGGCCAAAATCTCCTTCGTAGGGAAAATCACGGTGTCCGTCCCTATTTTGAGCGTTGCCGTCCGGGCTGTGGCCGTTTTGTTCGTCAGGCGTATCTCCGTCAGAATCAAGGCCCGGGACGCCCCGACGGTGTAGAGCGTACCTTCCGAATCAGGCAGGGTCCCCTCGACTACTACCAGCGTATCAGCCAAAATAGCTCACCCCCATCAGTATCCTTCGCTGCGTCTCTACAAGGCTGGTTCCGATCGAATCCACATACCCCTTCGTTGCGATGTCCGCCGCCACCGCGGGGTCATTCACCTTCGCCCTGCCGCTTGCGTCCCGGAGGATGATCCGGTTAGCAGTGGCGGCGGAGGTTGCCGAGTGCGGATTCGTCACCGCGTTATGATCGTCAACCGTACTCTTCCGGGCAATATCGTCCGAGGCGGCCGGCGCCGCCACCTGCGCCCGGCCAGCAGCATCTCGGAGGATGATCCGGCTCGGGGCGGCGGAGGAGGTCGCCAAATGCGAGTTCGGTATCGCATTGTGTGTGTTCACCTTCCCTTGCGCCCCGGCTGGTGTTTCATGGCCGGAGTGCGGTGCGGCGGCGTCGGCGTGGGTTTTCGCCGCTGCAAGGGTTGTATCCGGCGCATCGTACCAGTTAGTTCCACCGGTAACAGCTCCAATGCGATTGGCAAACCAGTCCAGGAACTGCCGGAGCGTACCGGCATTGCTCGCTGGCGCCTCGGCCGGATCGACAGTCCGCGAGCCGGCTTCGGTGGCGCCAGCATTGCCCTCAATACGGTTTAGGTCCGCTGGCGCCGGTACGCTCGCCGGGGTCCAGGTCGTTACCGGGCTTTGCCAGCCAGTTGGCGCAGTGCTCATGTATTAAGCCCTCCTTCCAGTCATCTTCGCCCGCAGCGCCCCGTCCCACTCAATCTCCTGGCGCGTCACATAATAGTCGTTCTGCTCATTGCGATCTATCACCGTTACCCGGTCACCCAGGAGGACCGCCGGGTTCCCCCGCCACTCAAGCGCTGCGTCCCGCCGGGGATCCTTGAAACTCGCGAGCAGGGTATCGGCGATGGTCTGCGCCATAGTCAGTGTCTGCAAGAGCGGGTTCTCCGGGAACTTGTAGGCGAGCTTACCGTTATCGGCAATGCTCACCGCGTCCTGGGCCACGGCGCGCTCCTTGTTAAGGATTTTAAGCGGCTGAGCCTCGACCACTAATGTAAATGATCCGGCGGCTGTCGGACTCGCCACAGTGACCTCCGCACCCCAGGCATAGTAGGTAGCGCCGGTGATGGTGCATCCAGAAGGCTGCCCAGAGAGGCTGGCGGCCGCCTCAATGCAGGGTGGGGCGTTGTAGTAGACGGTTAGCGTCACCGTCTCGCCGATGTCGATGGCCACCGGTTCGTTCGAGCGGTAGACCTCCTGGCTCGCATCCGGACGCAGCGGAGCGGTCTCCACCTCGACGTAGTTCGCGATCTCCGACCACTTGACCGGGTTATCCTTGCGGAAATAATCGTCGGTCGTCAGGGTCAAATCGCTCGTCACCTGCGACGCAAGATAGGACGGGCCCTCCAGCCGCACAACGCCGTCGCGGTCGCAGTATACCTGCCCCAGGCAGGCCTCGGCGATGAGGCGCAGCGCCGCCCGGTGCGGCTGGGGCGCGAAGTAGGCGTAGGGGACTGTAAAACTGTCCAGTTCCGGGTCGACCCAGTATTCCGCCGCCGCGAGGCCGGCGTCTGTCAAAATCGCCGTGGCCAGGTCCGCCAGCGTCTGATTTATTTCCACCTGCGAGGAAGAATAGTCGCTCTTACGCAGCAGCTCCAGACGGTCACGGCCGGTAGTCGCGGCGTGGACCTCGTCCTCCGGCGCCGACCAATCGCCAGACCAGAAGGTACCGAGCGGAACATACTCCATGCTGTCATCTTCGTGCTGCACTCCCAGCCACGCCCGGATCCGCCGATTCGCTTTCAGGGTCCGGTAGAGCGGCGACTGCGTGTTCCCAGCGTCAAATTGTCGGGTGGAATTGTCCAAGCGAATATCGATTTCGTTCGCAGAGATGTTTCCTACCGGGAGCGATCCCTGGCTGATCTCGCGCTCCTCCAGCAGGCTCACCAGGAGGACGTCGTCGCCCTCGTAGGTCTCCTGGATAGAGGTGAAGAACTCGACCACCTTCGCCTGCTGGCCAGGGTGGCTCCATTGCGTGACCGTCAGCACCTGTTTTGCCACATCGAGCACTGGGGCCGCAAGGGGGCTCGACCAGGTCAACACAGCGTTACCGGTAACCGTCTCAGTGTGAAGTAGGGTGTCGTCCGTATCGTAGAGGTCAATCGAAAAATCCACCGGGTGCTCAGCCCGCAGCGAGTCACCCACCACCCGAAGGCTGTGCACCGGCCGCGGCTGGTGGGTGACCGTGAGAGCCGGGTAGGGCGCCACGAACGCCCCGGCCGCATCGGATAGCTGCAGGCTCCACCAGCCCATCTCGTAGAGATCCGCCTCTGCGGCGGTCCCCGGGGCGAGGTGATATGTACCATCGAGCGCCCAGGTGCCGTCAAGCGATGCCCATTTGTACGGCGGGGCCTCAACCGCGTCGGCGGTCTGCGCCGGCCAGGAGACGTTGGCCTGCTCATTAGCGTCAACAGAGATGGACTGATCGAGGAAGGGGCTGGTGTAGTCGATGGTGATTCGCCCGAAAGTCTGGCGCTCGGCCGCCCGCATCTGATCGATGAAATCCTGAGTTACCGGATACACTGCGTCCCCTCCTCGCGCGGAACTCTACTACTGTTCGATTAGCGAGATGCTAACGTCCAACCAGTAGCGGGTCCCGTCCACTTTCTGGCCGGCCTGCTGGCCGGTATCGCCCACGTAAACGGTGATCGCGGCCGCCTCGCCATTCTCCGGGTCAGGGTAGACAACGTCGTGAAAGACCTTGGACGCGAGGAGGTCGAGAATTTGCTTGAGATCAGTATCCCGGATAATCGTATACGAAAGGTCGAGCCGGCGCTTAACGGCAACGATCTCCATCACCATCTTCCCGGACGCCAGGCGCTCCGATTTGGTGATCCGAAAGGTGCCTACCTTGAGCTCGGTCGGCGTCTTAATCGCGATGCTGTCTATTAGCACCAAAGCTCACCTCTCATTAGCGTTCCTGGCCAGTCCGCTGATCTTCACCGATCCGGACGTCCCGGAGCATCCGCTCCAACTGTTTCAACCCGCCCTTGTCGGCCACCAGCGTGCCGACGTGCAGGTGCAGTTCTGGCGCCGGCGCGGCCGCATACTGGGCCGTGGCCGCCGATCGAGAGCCAGTCACTCCACCGCCGGTCCCCATCCCAGCAAACACCGGTGCCGGGACGATAGCCATCGATGCCAAGCTCCGGGCCACCGTGCCGGCCGCGGCCTCTACCATGCCCGTATTTACGACAATCCCCCGGGCGTACATCCGCATCAGGTTCGGGGCCCACTGGTCGGCGTAACGGCCTGGACCTTCCTCGGTCGGGCTAGAAAAGCCCAGGAACCGAGACAAGGCCTCGGCGACCATACCCCCGGCCCGCTTAACGACGTCGATCTTATTCTTAATACCATCCACGATATTGCCGATGAAGTTTTTGCCCCAGTCTTTAGCCTCTTCGATGATCCCCGCAATGAAATTTTTGCCGGCGCTGAACGGCTCGACCATGTAGTCGTAGAGCGCATCCTTAACGCCCTGCACCGCCTGGAGCGTCTTGTCCCAGGCCGTCGCCACCGCCGAGCGGATGCCCTCGGAGATTGTCGTCACGGTTGCCTTGGCGGCGCTGATCGGGTTCTCGACGGCTAAGCGGATGAGTCCCCAGACAGTATCTGCCGCCGATTTGATGCCGTTCCAGACGCCCTCCAGCCAAGAGGCGAGTGAATTCCAGGCTTCTTCAAAGCCTCGCTTAACGTCTGCCCAGAGCGTCGAAAAGGTAGTCTTAATCGGCAGCCAAATCCGGTCGGCCGCCCGGATTACCCCGTTCCAAATCCGCTCCAGGGTGCCGCTCAGAGTGTCCCATGTTTCTTTAGCCACCCGGGAGATGTCGCCCCAGAGGCGGGTGAAGAACGGGCCGAGGACGCTCCAGGTGGTCCGGGCGACGTTCACCGCGCCATCCCAAACGGTCCCGAGCGCACCCTTGATGCCCTCCCAGGCACGGTTGGCGGCTGTGGCGATGCCGCTCCAGAGGTCAGTGAGGAATGGACCGATGAGGCCCCAGATGGCCTTCCCCACCTCCACCGCCGCAAACCAGACGGTCGCGAGGGCGTACTGAATCAACCCCCAGGCCACTGTGGCGGTCGTGGAGATGCCCTCCCAGAGGCCGGTGAAGAACCCGCTGAGCGCGCCCCAGATGGTCTCCCCGGCGGTGACGATGCCGCCCCAGAGCTCGGACAGCACCGGACCGATAGCGCCCCAGGCGGTTACCGCGCCGGCCTCAATCCCGGCCCACAAGCCACTAAAGAACACCCCGATCGGCTCCCAGATCGGTCGGGTCAGGTTGACCGCTCCCTGCCATAAACCTCCGAGGACGCCGGTGATCCCGGTCCAGGCGGTGACTGCCGTCCCTTTGATGCTGTCCCAGAGCCAGCCGAAAAACCCGGACAGATTCGTCCCGGCGGTCATGCCTTCAGCCTCAAGCCCGGCGAAAATGTCCTCCGGAATTTCCAGTTCAGGTACGGCCGGCGTGGTGATGCCGGCCAATTCCGGCGCGGTCGCGGGTGCACCGGCCGTCTGGTCCATGAGCTGATGAACCTCATCAAAGGACTGCAAACTGCCCTTGGACGCCTTGCCGAGGGTGTCCAGGGCGTCTGCCTGTTCATTGGTGCCCGCAGCAGCTTTGTTGGCGCTGTCCAGGTAGCCCTTCTGCTGAGCGGCCAGCTTGCCCATCTGGGCCTTCTGGGCGGCGGCCTGGACCTGAGAGCTGTACTTGCCCCAGAGGCCGATGCCGATGCCAAGAACCGCAGAAATCGCCATGAGAGCAACCCCCAGCGGGCCGAGGGCAGTATAGAGCGAGTAAACGGCAGTCCGCATCACCTGCAGCACACCGACATGAGCCACGCCAGCCATAGAGGCCAGGTGAATCTGCAGGTTATATATCTGAACAGCCCGGGCGAGGACCCCGGTGGTGAGCGTCGTCTTGATGGCCTCACCGTTCAAAATTTTTGTAGCCAGCGTGTACATCGTAGTCGCCTTTGCGGCCAGGGTCAGCCCTGTGGCCACGCTCTTAAACGCCGCGAATGCCCAGACCACCCCCATGGTCAGCGGCCCGATCACGCTCCAGTTCGCGATGATCGTCCGGCCTACCGCCGTAACCACGCTCCACAACCCGCGGAGAACCCCGGTAATGGACGCGATCCCGGCCGCTACATTCGGTCCAAAGGTCTGCTCGATAGCATGGGAAAGCCCGCCTGCCTGGAAGGCGTCATAAAACCCTGACGCCACATCCCGGACCCGCTTGAGCCAGTCGTTGGCGCGGCCGAAGAGGTCTGAGGTTACCGCTCCCAGCGTCATCCGCCAGACATCCCGGATGGTCGAGGTTACGCCCTTCCAACTGTCCTCCATTTGCTTCATCATTCCGAGGAACCGCTTACCCACGCCCTCAGTGATGATGGAGGCGGCCCATTTGCCGTCGATTTTACCCTGCTCCGCCATTTTGCGGGTCTCAGCCACGCTCTTGCCGACGGCCTGCGCGAGGATATCCCAGGCCTGGATGCCGGCATTCGTGAGCTGCAGCATATCCTGGGCGTTTACGCGCCCAGCCATGCGCATCTGACCGAGCGCCAGAATCACAGCGTCGATCCCCTCGGTGCCTCGTCCCATCGCCGCCATCGCGTCGCCGACAGCCGTCAAGGTAGGCTTCACTTCGTCCGCGGAGAATCCCAGCGCCATCATCCGCTGTGACGCCTGGAGGAGGTCCTCAAACTCGAACGGAGTGTGCGAAGCAAATTCGCTCATGTCGGCGAGGAAGGCGTTGGCTCGCTCCACGCTGCCCAGCATAGTCGTAAAGCCTACTCGCGCCTGCTGCATGGTGGCATTGAAGTCAAGCGCCGAGCCAACCGTCGCCCGGAAGCCAGCCTGAACCGCCTGGAAGAAACTCATCCCGATAGTGTAGCTGAACGCATTCTTCAGGACGCCCGAGAGCGTGCCGCCGAGCTGGCGCGTGCGCTCC
>CAZHIT010000056.1:10402-12082 GCA_964533125.1 uncultured Candidatus Sumerlaeota bacterium | reverse complement strand
CGTCCCTCCCCTACGTCAACGTAAAACACCGTTTTGACGGGGAGATGTGCATCCCTAGTGCCTGGTGCGTCCGCCCCGTCGTCCCAACCTCCCCCGTGGGGTGATTTTGCGTAGGGGCGATTCACGAATCGCCCGTGCTTTATAGAACATCTCACCCTGCGATTTACCTGCATTCTATCGCTCTTCCCGTTCGCCCGTCCACCCGTCCGCCCCGTCGTCCCAAAATCACCCCCCGTTGGGTGATTTTGCAAGGGGCGATTCACGCATCGCCCACCCATCGTCGACCTCTCCCCCGCAATCTGCCCGTAATCCGCCCGTAATCCAACCCCCGTCGTTCCTTCACCTAAACCTTCCCCCTCATCCCGAGTCATCCCTGCCGCACCCAAAAAAACGGAGGCAAGCCGTTGGCCTGCCTCCTTCTCCGCCCCGGGAGCGCCTAAAAGTCCCCCAAATACCGCAGGAGCCGGTACAATATGACCGCCGCCTCCTGCCGGGTTACGGCTCCCCGCGGCGCCCACCCGTCGCCGCGGCCCACCATCAGCCCGGTCCGGCGCACAAAGTCCACCGCATCCAGGGCGTAGTCACTCACCCCCGCCACCGGCGAAAGCAGAGTCCCAGCCGGATCAGCCGCACCCCGCTGCCAGCAGTACCGCTGGATGAGGACGGCGAGTTCCTCCCGGGTGATCGGCCGCTCCGGGGCAAACAAACCCCCGCCGACCCCGGCGACCAGGCCCATACCCTCGGCCGTCTCCACCCCGGCCGCGTACCAGGCCGAGGACGGCACATCGCTGAAGGTTCCCGGGCGCGGACGATAGTCGGCGTACAGGGTCCGGAGCAGCAGCACCGCTAACTCGGCCCGGGTAAGCTGAGCTTCCGGCCCGTACCGCTCGGGGGTCACCCCGGCCACGACCTGGCGGGCAGCCAGGACCTCGATCTCGTCCCGCCCCCAGCTCCCGCTGATATCCCCGAAGGCAGGCGTGCTCTCCCAGGCGGCAAAGGTGGAGAAATGCGCCACCGGCAGTCTGAGTTCGCCGCCCGCGACCATCCCGCCCAGGGGCTGCCAGTAGTCGGTGGCCGGGCCATAAACCGCCCCAATTACCTTGCGGATATCCCGGACCAGGGAAAGGTCAAGGGGCAGAAGGAGGGTCACCGGCACCGGGAACCGGGTCACGACCTGATCCCCGGCCAGCAGGGTGTAGCTGTACACCCCGGCCGAGACACAGCCGGCCTGCGCGGTACTCCGGTCGGCGACCGAGAGGCGCAGGGTCAGCGACGGGGCGCCGTCCTGCACCAGGGCCGCTGTGAGTGCCGCCGGCAGGATGATCCCGCCTTGGCCGGCACGCAGGCAGAGGTCCTCGCCCGTCCCGGCCAGAGCTTTTAGCGCCTCTCCCCCGAGTTCAAACTCCACCTCCGCCGCCCCTGCCCCGGCCGTGCCCAGGTCCAGGGTCAGGCCATCGGCCCCGGCGGGGAGTCCGGCCGGATGCGCCAGGGTCACGCGGAGAGAACTGCCCCCGTCGGCGGGGATTCCCGACTGCACCGTATACACCGGGGGTGCGTCAGTTCCGCCGCTCCCGCCCGCAACGGCCGCTTCGGTGGTGAAGGTGAGCTCAAACGCTTCAGACACGGGCTCCCCGGCGGCGTGCGCGACCGCCCCCCGGGGCAGGGGCAGGGTATAGGCGG
>CAZHIT010000056.1:6678-10392 GCA_964533125.1 uncultured Candidatus Sumerlaeota bacterium | reverse complement strand
GCCGCGAGCCGCCCGCCGGGCCGGACGACCAGCCATTCGGCGTCGGTCTGTACCGAGGCCGGGAAGATCCCGTCTCCCGGACCGGTCAGGGTTACTCCGCTGAAAGCCGGTCCCGCCGCCACGACCTGGGTGAACTGCACCCGGAGTTCTCCCGTCCGCGCCGCCCCGGTCTGGCCATCCGCCGGATTGGCAAAGACCACTGCCGGACTGCTGGGTTGGGTGACGAAGGACAGACGGTACGCCTCGGCCAGGGTATGCCCGTAGTCATCGCCGAGCGCGTCAGCCGGGACAGTCAGGGTATAGGCGGTCGCGTATTCCAATGAGACCTGGGGAGACACCGTCAGGCCCCCTTCGGTTAAGGCGGTAGTGACCGGCACGGGCTCCAGGTTTTGGTCGGTCAGAGCGATCCGCCCAAACCCAGGCCCCGCCTGCACCGCCAGATTGAAGCCGAGGGAGAACGGCGACAGCACCCCCACCAGAGACTCGCCCGGGGCCGGGTCGACCCGCTCCACCCGGATGGCCGCCGGCTCCAGCGCAAACTGGATCTGGTTGTTGTCCGCGTCGGCTTCGTCCGCCCCCGCCGCCACCGCCAGGGTCAGCGCCTGGCCGCCCTCGGCCGTAAAGACCAGGTGCACCGGCAGGGCCTGGCCCGGCGCCAGGTCCGGCAGGGACTGTTCGGTGACCACCGTAGCGTCATCCGTGTGGCTCAGGGTGAGGGCGATCCCGCTCAGGGGCAGCGCGCCCCGGTTGGCCACCGTCGCCGTCACCTGATAGGTATCCGCGGCGGGATTGGCTTGCGCCAGATCGCTTAAGGCGAGGTCCGCCGTCCGGAGCGTCCGTTGGATGGCATCGTTGTCCGGATCGGCGTCCGGTCCCCCGGCCGCCGTCACCACCGCGTACAGCTCGTATTCCGCCCGTATCCCCGCGTCCACCAGCCAAGGTATGGTCACGACCGCCTGGGTCTGCGGCGGCAGGAGATCGGGCAGGACCGCCTTCGCCAGGACCGCGCCCGCCGCCGGATCACCGTCGTACAGGGTCACCGTCGCCGCCGCCGGGAAATCGCCCTGGTTGCGGACGGTGACGCTTACCTCCGCCACCGTCCCAGGCCGCGCTATGGCCGGGTCCAAGGTCAGGCCGTCCGCTGCATCAAGGGCCAGGTCCCGCAGCGGGGTATAGGTCAGCCGTTGTAAGTCCACCTGGTCACCGGGATTCGGGTATTCCACGCCGTCGATGACCTCGGTGACGATCCCCGCCTCCGTGTAGGCCACCGTCAGGTCACCGGCGCCGGTAATGACCGGAGCCAGAGCCCGGATGAATCCTTCCCCTGCCGCCAGTTCTTTTGCCTGGCCCCAGATCCCGGTCGCCGGGTCATAAAAGGCCGCAGCCAGGCTCCGGGTGTTCCCGGCGCTCATCGTCTTATACACCAGGGCCACCGGCTCCGTCCCCTCGCCGCCGGTGATGTACGCGAGTGCGCGTTCGAGTGCGGACTCGGCGAGCAGCCGGGCGCGGACATTGTCGGCATTCACGCGTGCGGCCGCGAGATCGGTACGCATACTGAACGCGAACGCGAGCCCGGCGGCCGGCCGGGCAGTGCCCGCGAGCCCCGTCTGGTACATCAACTGACCGTCCTGCCGCCAGGTAACGAGCCATTCGCCGCCGGCAGTGACCACCCGGGGGCTCTCGGCCGCTGTCCCGCTGTCGCTTAAGCGGACCGCTTCGCCCCAGGCGGTGCCCGTCCAGGCCCGGGCGTAGACCTCCCGGTCGGCGGTCGTCTCGAGGTCGCTGTCGGTATCGAGAGTGTAAACGAGCAGCCCGCCGTCATCCCGCAGGGCCAGGCTTGCCGCCTGCACCGTCGGGAGGCCGGCCGCCAGCACCGCCGGGGCAGTCCAGGCGCTCCCATCCCACCGGGACCAGAGCAGTTGGTCGGTGCCCGCCGGCGCGAGCAACTTCTCTGCCCCCAAGGCAAAGCCCAGGCCGGCGGACTTGGTCCACACCAGGAGCGCATCGTCCCCCGCCGCCGCGAGCCGGGGCGAATGGTCGTAGCGGTCGTCGGCGGTCAGCGTGACCGGGTCCGCCAGGTTGGGGCCGGTTACCCGGATCTCCGCGCTCGCGATCACCTCGCTCAGGCTGGCGTCAGCCGCCGGGGCGGCATTCATATTTTGCCAGGCGAGCCAGGGGCCCAGTTCGTTTGCCGCCGCTACCGGGTCAAAGTCCGCCGTTCCGTCGTCATCCAGCCACTGCGGCTCCGACCAGGCGCCACTGGAGTACACCGCCGCCATGTTCTGTGTGCGGTTTTGAGCAGCGCGCTCCGGGTTATCCTCGTTCCAGACCAGCCAGAGATCATCCCCCGACCGGACCAGCTGCACGGCGGCCGCCGGGAAGACATTCGCCTTCAACTCTTCGAGCGTCGGGTTCTCCGCGGCCAGGCTCCGCAGCCGGGGCCCATAGGAGAGCCACTCCGGCTCCCGCTGCAGGTACGCCCGCCCCATCGGCTGCAGCCCGGAGCCGCCGCTGGGCGCGGGCCAATCACCCAGGCCCAACATCCGCACCTTCTCCTTGCCGTTGTCCCAATGGGCGCTGGCGAGGCTTTTTTCGTAGAAGGTTTCGGAGTACAGGAGGAAATGCCCAACCACCGCCACCGTCAGGTCCGGCTCCGCCTGGATATACCCGGTCGGCAGGTGCACCTCGGCCGGTACGCTCCCGATGACATAGCCCTCCACGCTCAGCCCCTCGATGCCGGCCTCGATGGAAACCTCCACGTAGGGGGCGAAATATATGATGCCCTGATAGTCCCGCTCGCTGTCCTCCGACTTATCCACTTCCAGGGCGCCGCCCAGGACCGAGCCGAGGGTGAGCTTGGCGGTCGCCCCGATGCCCACCTTGGGCACCTTGTATTCCCGCTCCCAGTAGTAGTTGCCATCCCCGATCAGGTAGAAGAGCCCCCAATACAGCTGCCATTCCCGCACCTGTTGGTTATATAAGAGCAGCCAGTCGGCGTACACATCCATACTCACCTCGTAGCCGGTGGACACCACCTTCGAGGTCGCCTTCGGGGTTTTTTGGCCATAGGACGACCCGCCCTGCATCTTAAAGCGCAACTGGCCGCCCGGGGACAGATCGCTCGCAATGCTGTACCGGTTGGAGCTAAGGCCAAAACTCGAGCCCTTATCCAGCAGCGGGATGTCGTCCAGTAACGGGATTTTCCCGCCGATGAGTCCGTTTAAGGGCAGGTCGGTATTGACCCGGTACTCGCCGCCGACAAACTCCACCCCGAGCGGCGGCCCGATCCCCAGGGAAGGACGCGGCGCCACCAGGAGCCTAGCGTCCACCCAGGGCGAGGTCACCCCGGTCTGGGCGACCATCCGCACCAGGAGGCTCTCCCCCGGGCGCATTTCCTGACCGGGGTCAAAAGCGAAACTGGCGGTGTACGACTTCCGGCGCCACCGGCCGGTATCGGTGGTGTACTCGTAATACCAGGGCTCCAGGTCGTCCCAATCCCCTTCGCAGGTAGAAACGAGGGGGGTATCCACCCCGGCGATCACCAGGGCCTTCTGACGGCGGTCGGAATCGGAGAGCTGCGAAGTGACCCGGGCAAGACCCGGCTCCTTGGGGCGGACCGTCAGCGTGACGGCGCCGGCCACCCCGGGGTGGAAGATGATCTCCTCGTCCGAGCGGTGCAAAATGTGTTCGTCGTCCGATACCAGCTCCAGGGTA
>CAZHIT010000056.1:0-6668 GCA_964533125.1 uncultured Candidatus Sumerlaeota bacterium | reverse complement strand
GTCGTCCGCCGCGAAATACTGCCGGCGCCCCGACTGCACCACCCCATCCACCCGGAACTCCAGGCTGTGGGGATAATCCACATACTCCCCACTATCGGCGTCGTACAACCGCACCCGCAGCTCCTGTCGTTGCCGGGTGTCGGAGACCGTCACCGGTACACGCACCTCCCGGCCCCCGGCCTGACTGCCAGCCCGGAAGCGGAGTTCGTAGACGCCGTTTAGATTTATCCGGGCGTCCTCGTACCAGAAGCGGAAGAAAACCGTTCCGAGGTCAGAGACCACCCAGCCGGTTTCCAGCGCGTAATTCTGGCCTCCCCGCCCGGTCGTGAGCGTTACCGGGACAAAGCCCGGCACCGGCGCCCCCTGCTGATACAGCTCCACGGTAACGGTCTCGCCCGGCAGGAGCTTGCCCGCGTAGGACAGATCCGCCGTATAGAGCCGGTGCTCCGACCGCCCGTTGTCGTTCTTCCGCAGCTCCTCGTGCCAGTTCGGCCAGACGGAGAGCTGCACCCGGTCGGAAGCATAATCCCCGATGGTCACTGTCTGGGCCAGGGTATAGGTCAGACCGTAGCTGTCCTCGAGGCAAAGCTCTACCCGGTACTCCCCGGTCGCCGTGTAGGTATGGGAGGGATCGGCGGCCTGACTGGTTACCTCGTCGCCAAAGCTCCACCCGGTCGCCCGGACCGAATACCCGGAAGCCGCCAGATGCTGCCGCAGCCACTCGCTGCTAAAGTCGAGCGGGCGGCCGACGAGCCAACTCACGCCGGGTGTTACGGTAAAGCTGCTAGAGCCTAAGTTGCAGGGGCGCGCCGTAGTCACCCAGATCCGCCGGACGGCGCTCTCGGCTCCCGCCGCGTCCCTAAAGGCCCCGGCTGGGAGGTTAAGCGTGTACCCCGTACCGGGGGCAAGCTGCTCTGCCGGGGTCAGCCAAACCTGCTTACCCTCCGTGCTCACCGCAAGCGCAATGGTCCGTCCCTCGGCGTCGGTCAGCTCCGGCGTTGCATCACCCGGGGTGACGGCGGCCGCAAACCCAAAGACCACCGGCCCGGTAACGGCCGCCAGTGCGCCCGCCTCCGGCGTGACCGCCGTCAGTTCCGGTCCCCCGCCCCCGGTGGTAAACTCAAACTGGTAGTCCGCCTCGAGCGGCCGGCCGGCCTTGTTCTTCAATCCGTTATATGGCAGGGTCACGATGTAGCGGGTGTTGGGTTGCAGCGGCTGGAAGGGACGGAACAGAAGCCCGGGGGCCGCCCCCGCGCCGATACTCCCGGCGCGGACCTTGTGGCCTGCCTCGTCCTGCAGCACTAGAGAACCCGCCCCGGCCATCACCGCCTCGGTGCCGGTGATCAATATATCCTGGCGGACATCCACCCCGCTCTGCCCATTCTCCGGGTAGGTCCCGGCTACCGCCGGCATCCCCGTCTCCCCGGCGGTGACAAAGCGGATGGTGTGGCCGTCGCTTAAGTTCTGGAACCGGTCTGCTACGGCCCCTGCCGGGACCGTCAACTCGTAGACCGTCCCGGGCCGAAGTGCCGCACTTGGCCGGAGGTCCACCGTATCCCCCGCCAGCACCGGCGCGAGGGGCACCGCCGCCCCGTCCCGCTCCCGCAGCCCGAGCTTCTCCCAGGCCGGACCGGTCTGGATGGCGGGGTAGCTAAAGCGGAGGGTCAGGGCGGTGTCCACCGGGACACCCCGCTCCCCGTCCGCCGGGGTCGCCGCCGCGAGCTCGATCCGGTTATTCTGCCGGGGCTCCACGGCAAAGTTCAGGGTGTACTCCGGCAGCGCGTTGCCGGCCAGGTCGGTGATGACCCCGGCTGGCAGCACCAGTTCGTGCATCCCGGCGCTCAGTTCGTTTTGCAAGGTAATGGTCAGCCGCGCCCCGTCGATGGCGAGCCAGTAGCGGTACAAATAAGCACGGATGCCGTCGGGCCGGACCAGGTACAGCCGGCTGCCCCAGAACGGGGACAAGAGTTCACCCCGCTGGATCGCCTCGCTTGCCGTCAACATGATCTCCCGCGTATCCCAGAGCGCGGTGCTGCCCGGAGCCGGGGTGGCCATAACCACCGCCGGCGGAGTGGTATCCGGCAGCTCCAGCACCGTATAGTCGTATTCGACCGTTTCCGTCGCTTCTCCCCGGGTCAGGACCGCGGTCAGGGTCACCGCCTGGTGTCCTGAGCCCGTCGTCGGCCGGATTACCGCGCCCAGCGCGCTGATAACCCCCGGCCGGCTGGAGGTCCAAACGATAGTCGTCCCCGCCGGCCCCGCGAGCGGCAGGACCAAGTCGCCGGTGAGCGCATAGGGGGAAGTGTTTAGACCCAAGGTCCTCTCCCGCGTCAGCCAGGCCTGGTCGGCGGCTAAAGCCTCCGCCGGCGTCTGCGCGGCTGTCCGAACCCGGAGGACAAATGTTTTCACCGTTGCCTCCGCTCCCCGGGTCAGGGTCGCCGTCAGGGTGACCGCCTGCTCCCCAGTGCTGTACGCCGGGGGAACGACCGTCCCATCCGTCCCGACCACCGCCGGCGCCGACGAGGCCCAGGTGATGACCGTACCGTGGGGGCCACCCGCCGGCAGAAGCAGGTCGGTCAGGATGTTATCCAGGGCGTCGTTGCCGCCCCGGATCACCCCGGCGGTCAGCCATTCTCCTGCCGCTGCTACCGCTTCGGCGTCGGTGGGTGGCCAGGCCCGCACCACCAAAGGGAACACCAAATCCGCCTTCGCCTCCCCGCAGGTGAGGCGGGCGGTCAGAGTAACCGCCTGATCGCCGGTCAGGAAGGCCGGGCGGGTTACCGTTCCGGTCAGGGCGACTACTTCTTCTGCCGTGCTCTCCCAGGCCACCGTACTGCCGTACAGGCCAATGGCGGGCAAAGATAGGTCGCTTACGATATTATCCGGGGCGCTGTTGGCCTGCAGGAGACCAGCCGTCACCGCCGCCGCATCCGCCGCCAGCCGGTCCGCCGCCGGCACCCGGAGTATGATAATGTAATCCTCGGTCGCCGCCGCTTCGCCCGCCGCGATCTGGGCCCTGAGGTTGACCGTCTGGTCTCCCGCCGCCGGCAGGGGCAGCGTCACCCGGCCGTCGGCCGCCACTCCGGGGTGGTCGGCGCTCCAGGTGATAACGCTTCCGCTCGGGCCCGCCGCCGGGAGCCAGAGGTCGGCCGTGACCTGCGTCAGATCCGTGTTCGTCCCCCGGATGCGCTCTGGCGTCAGCCAGGCCGTATCGATGGCCACCCGGTCGGCGTCGCTCAGCGCCAGGGGCACCTCCGCCTCGGCCATCGCCCCGCCCGCCGCTACCGCCCGCACCCGGGCGGTACCGGAAGCGGTTGTGCTCAGGGTCACCTGGGCCTGCCCGGCGGCATCCGTCATCGCCGTCGCCGCCGCGAGTTCGCCCCAGGTGGTCGTAAAGGTCACCGGCAGGCCGGCCACCGGCCCGTACGCCCCGGTAACCACAGCCGTCAGGGTGCAATTCGCCTGGCCACCCGGCGGGTCGGCGGTCAGAGTCACCACCGCCGCATCCTGAAATGCATAGGCGGCTAAATCCAGGGGTACCGCCGTATCGCTAAAATACCAGGCCACGATCTCCGGCCGGTCCCCGGCGCTCCCGGTGGAACCGGCAAACCCGGGGTAAACGGCCGTCGCCGCCGCGGGATCAAGCCCCCCGGCAGTAAAAGTATCGCTTAAGTTTAAACCATCAAGCACCAGCACCGGCTCTGCCGGCCGCCGGTCTGTCGCGCTCACCCACAGGCGCAGCCGCTGCGCCTGGCCGTCGTACACGATCCACACCGTCTTCCAGGCCGCCGGGTCCGCCGTCGCTCCAAAACCCAGGAATGTTTCCGTTGCCCCGGCGGTATCTCCGTTCGTGAATACCGCCGCCCTCTCCTCGTAGCCGTAGTAGGTCCCCTGGCCGGAGCCATCCACCGCGTAGTAGCTGGTCGGGAGCGCGCAGGTCAGGCCGGGGTTGGCGAACTTAGCCGCCGTCCCGAACAGCGCATTGCTCACCGGTTGCAGGACAAAGGCCAACCCGCCCTCGCCAAGGGCGAAATCCGGGTGGGGTAAGCGGTAAGTAAACGCCGTGCTAAACGACAGATCCTCCCCCAGGCCGAGGGGCGTACTGGGGAAGACGCTGCCGCCCGCTGCCGGCGCGGTATTGTCAAACTGCAGGGCCCCCCGGCTCTCGCCCGCCGGGTCCGTCGTCGCCACCACCCCGGCGGTACCGTTGAAGCAAAACCGGCTGTCTCCCGGCGCAAAGCCCTCCCGCCAAAGCGAGAGCGCTCTTGGCTCGACCGGGGTGACCACGCAGTCAAATGTCCGGGTCGTCTCGGCGTTCTCCCCCCCGACCGGGGTGATGGTGGCGGTCAGCGTCACGGCCACCGCCGCCGCGGCCGGCCGGGTCACCTGCCCGTCCGCGGCCACCACCTCCGGGTGGGAGGACGCCCAGGTGATCGTACAGGTATAGCTGCCATAAGAGGGAAAGGAAAGCTCATGGCTCGCCGGCAGATTCAGGTCGGTCTTCACATCGTCCGCCCCGTTGCCGTTCAGGACCAGTTCCTCCGTCAGCCAGTCCCGGGTCAGGGCGACGAGATCCGACCCCACCGGCCCGACCGCCTGCACCGTCACCGGGAAGATCTTCACTATCTCTTCCCCGTCCCGGCCGATCCGGGCCGTCAGCGTCACATCCTGGTCTCCGGCGGCAAAATCCGGCCGGGTCACCACCCCGACCTCGCCCCGCACGGCCACGGCAGATGCGTCAGCCGTCCAGGTGATGGCGCTCCCGTTCTCGCCCAGCGCCGGCAAGTCGATATCCCCGGTCAGGGACGAGAGGAACTGCCCGCGCCGCACCCGCTCTTCCGTCAGCCAGTCGTAGTCCGCCTGCACCAGCGCCGCCGCCGGGAGCGGAACCAGGCCGCTCACCCCGATTTTGAACCGCCGGACCGCCTGGGCCTCGCCCCGGGTCAGGGTCGCTGTCAGGACCACCGCCCGCTCACCCTGCTCCGGCCGGTGCACCAGGCCGCTTGGTTCCACCCAGGCCGCCGCCGAGGTCGACCAGGCGATAGCGCTCCCGCTCTCCCCCGCCGCCGGCAGATTCAGGTCGGCGGTAACGCCGGCGTAGTACACCGAACCATCCGCCAGGGGTATTTCGGTCACCTCGTTATCCCCCAGGACCACCGCCGCCGTCAGCGCCGCGACGTCCGCATCCAAGCTGGGGTCCACAAAGGGTACGATCAGATAAAAATCCTTCATTAATACCGCCGCGCCCCGGGTCAGGGTCGCCGTCAGAGTAATATCCGCCGATCCTTCCGGGAACACCGGCGGTTCTACTTGACCGTCAACCGCCACCACCGCCGGCGCTGATGACGTCCAGGCGATGGCGCTGCCGTTTGGCCCCACCGCCGGCAGGGTCAGATCAGACTGGATGGCCCCCGACATTTGGCCCGGGTACACGATATCCTCCCCCAGCCAGGCGTAGTCCGCCTCAAGGGCCGCCTCGTCCGCGGTCGCCGCCAGCGCCTCGACGACCAGATGGAACACCACCGTCGCCGGTGCCGCCTCGCCCCGGGTGAGCGTGGCCGTGAGCTGGGCGTAGGTATTGCCCTGCAAATAGCTGGGCCGCGAGACGGTTCCGTCTGACGCCACCACCGCCTCCCCCCCATCCGGATGGAGGACCGCCCAGGAGATGGCGCTGCCGTTTGCGCCCAGCGCCGGCAGGGTCAAGTCGCCGGTGATCCCGACATACCCGGTCGAGCCGTCCCACCAGTCAATCACCGTATAGTCATTCCCGGCCAGCACCCGGTCCGCGCTCAGCCAGGCCGCGTCCAGAGCAACCGCCGCCGTGTCGTCCGGCTCTGCCGCCGCCACCAAAGCGGGAAAAGGGAGGCCGGTAAACAAAATCGCCCACAGCAGCAGGATACTGACACCCTTCTTCCACCGCAGCAAACAAATCACTCCTTTGCCCCCTCCGGCGGGAGCTTATGGTAAACCTACTCCCTAATAATTCAAGCCGAAGCAGCGATTTCCTTTTTCGCGGCGGTAAAAGGTTGAAAAACGGAGCAGCGGCCCCGCCCGTCCCCTCGGCGCGGAGCCGGAATTTTTTGCCCGCGCCCCGCTTTACCCCTTGTCACGAACATATGTTCGGTGATATAATCAAAGTACAAACACAAGAGAGGGGTTGGTCACGCTGCGCTGTCCGGAATGCGGAAGCCTCATGGTGCCGCAGAGCGGCTGCTTCATCTGCCTGGCCTGCGGGTACAGCCCGTGCCGGCTAAGGGGGGATAACTATGGACACCGTCCTGCGGCAGGCCGTTCGCCGCGGCTGCCCGGTCACCATCATCTACCTTGACCGGAAGGGCCGGTTCACCCGCCGGTCCATCACCCCCAAAGCCCTCGCCGGCGACAGCCTCCTCGCCTTTTGCCACACCCGTCACACCCTGCGGCGCTTCCGGGTCGCCCAAATCCTCGGCGCCGTCCCGGGAGAGTGACGCCCCCATGAAAACGATGATGCTCCCCGTCGAGATGATCGCCTGGTACAACGCCGCCGGCGCCCTCACCCCCATCAAATTCCTCCTGCCCGTCGACAAAAAGCCGGCCATCCAGGTCAAGATCGAAAACGTCTTCGAGCGCGGCGAAGACCGGTTCGCCGGTAACCGCATGCTCACCTACCGCTGCGACGGCGAGATTCG
>CAZHIT010000055.1:0-12337 GCA_964533125.1 uncultured Candidatus Sumerlaeota bacterium | reverse complement strand
CCTGTCGGCTAGTCCCGTATCCTTACCGCCGGGGTCTGGCTGTCCACCCAGAGCTGCTGCAATCGGCAGTCCGGAAAAGCCTTGGCCAATTGTTCGGTCAGGTCAGCCTGCGCCACCCGCACCTGCGCTTCCGTCGCGCCGTAAAAGCCATCGATGGGGAAGAACACATGGCTCGTCTCCGCCGTCACTTTAGCCTTCTCCCCCTGCCGCCACACCCACTTCCGGGTCCGGACCTCGTCCGCGTCCGCATACACCAGTTCGTGCGTATCCACTGTCTCCGGCGTGCTCTTCCCAAAGGGCGTAAACCGCTCGCCTGGCCGCGAAAAGCGCACCTCCAGGTCCCCGACCACCCGCGCGATATCGTGGGCCCCCATCGGGACGATATGCCGGACCGACATAGCGTTCACCAGATCCACCACGTTGTTTATCTGCGGTATCTCCGGCCGTTTGCTCACCCGCTTCACCAGCGCCTCAATCGAACTCGGGAACTTATTCGGATTCCACCCCAGACGGGTGAACGATTCCCGCCAAACGCTAATCGCCGGCATCGCCTTGATGTCGGCACCCCAATTTGACGGCGCTTCCGCCAGCACCCGCGCCAGCAAATCCCGCACCTGGGGCGAAGGCGTCGCGTTATCGATCCCCTCCGCCACCACAATCCCGATGCAGATACTGGGGAATACAGAAAAAACTTCCGGCTCAACCCGAAAATACATCGCCTTGCCTCCAATCACCTTTTCCAGGGCGTGATCAAACAATTACCTTCAGAGCTTGAGGCCGAACTCGGATTACACAGGGAGTAACCCCGGTCAGATCGCCATCACAGTGATAACGGACCGGCCGGTCACTTTCCAGAGTGATCGTGGCTGCCCGCAGCATCTTCACCTTGGGATGCCGGACATGCCGCCCGGAAAACAGCTGATACCAGATAGCGAAATATTCCGCGCGCGTCAAGTTGTCCAAAATGCAGATATCCAGCAAGCCATCTGTCATATCCGCCTGGGGGGCCATAAACAGTTTCCCGCCGTAATACGGCCCGTTGCAGATGGCTACCACCGTAGCCTGAGCAGATACTGTTCCTGCCGGAGTTGACAGAGTTACCTGCGGCGGACGATACTCGGGCATCGTCTGCAATCCCGCCAGCAAGTAGCCTGGGATACCCCGAACAATCCGCCGGCGTTTGAACGCCTGCAGGACGTCGGCATCAAAACCTATCCCCGCCATATTGACGAAAATCCGCTCCCCGGCCTGGCCGACATCCAGCCGGCGGACTTGCCCGTTCAGCAGGGAGCGGCAGACAGCATCGGTGGCGGCGCTTTGCCCAAGGGAATGGGCATAAGCATTACCGGTACCGGCTGGCACCACCGCCAAGGGCAAGCCGGTCCCGATGGTTCCCGCCGCTGCGTCGTTGATTGTCCCATCTCCGCCGACAGCCACAACGGCATCATACCCTTCCGCCGCCGCGCTCTGAGCCAAAAGACGGGAGTGCTCCGGACTGCGGGAATAGTGGGGGCGACAGTCGATCTGAGCCAAACCGAAAGCGGCTTCCAACCGGCGCCACACCCGCAGACCCCGGCCGGCGCCCGCTGCCGGGTTAATCACCGCCTTATAGTACACCGCTTACACCCTCTTCTTGCTTGCCCAGCCTGGGTTGCCGGCATCAATTCCTTAGGCTATGTATCGGCGCCGGTATCCGCCCGCCCCGCGCAATAAACGCCGACACATCCAACCGGCTCACCGGCAGCACCGGGCACCGCCCCAGCAAACCGCCAAACTCCACCATCTCGCCCACCTGCTTGCCGGGCGCCGGGATAATCCGCACCGCCGTGGTCTTATTGTTGATTACCCCAATCGCCGCCTCGTCCGCAATAATCGCCGCAATGGTCGCCGCCGGGGTATCCCCGGGCACGGCAATCATATCCAAACCCACCGAGCAAACCGAGGTCATCGCCTCCAGTTTCTCCAGGCTCAGGGCGCCTGCCTGCACCGCCGCAATCATCCCCTCGTCCTCGCTCACCGGGATAAACGCCCCGCTTAAGCCTCCGACAAAGGAAGTCGCCATCGCCCCGCCCTTCTTCACCGCATCGTTTAGCAGCGCCAGCGCCGCCGTCGTACCCGGCGCCCCGGTACGCTCGAGGCCCATCTCTTCGAGAATCCGGGCCACGCTGTCCCCCACCGCTGGGGTCGGCGCCAGCGACAGATCCACGATGCCAAACGGCACCCCCAGCTTTTCGGACGCTTTGCGGGCCACCAACTGACCCATCCGGGTAATCTTAAACGCCATCCGCTTAATGGTATCGGAAACCACTCCAAAATCCTGCCCTCTCGCCGTCTCCAGCGCCCGCTTGACCACCCCCGGGCCGCTGATCCCGACGTTAATTACCGCTTCCGGCTCCCCCACCCCGTGGAAAGCCCCGGCCATAAACGGATTATCGTCCGGCGCATTGGCGAACACCACCAGCTTGGCGCAGCCAAACCCGCTCCGGTCCGCCGTCAGTTCCGCCGTCTGCTTAATTATCTGCCCCATCTCCCGCACCGCGTCCATGTTAATCCCGGTCCGGGTCGAAGCTAAGTTGACCGAGGAACAAACCACCTTCGTTGCCGCCAGCGCCGCCGGAATCGACCGAATCAGCACCCGGTCGCTCTCCGTATACCCCTTGGGCACGAGGGCGCTGAAGCCCCCGATAAAGTCCACCCCAATCTCCGCCGCCGCCCGGTCTAGCGCCAGAGCAATCCCGCCGTAGTCGGTTGCCCCGCTGGCCGCTGCGACCAGTGAGATGGGCGTTACCGACACCCGCTTGTTGACAATCGGGATCCCGTACTCGTTTTCAATCTCGTTCCCGGCCCGAACCAGATGCGCGGCGGTCCGGGTGATTTTGTCGTACACTTTCCGGCTTATCGTCTGAATGTCCGTCGCGGCGCAGTCGTACAGGCTGATCCCGAGGGTGATCGTCCGGATATCCAGGTTCTCGTCTTTAATCATCCGGATCGTTTCCAGAATCTCATTTCGGTTGAACATCAGTACTCTCCCCGCCTATATCTCGTGCATGGCTTTAAAGATATCCTCGTGCTGCACGTGCACGGTAACTCCGATTTCTTTCCCTTTTTCCTGCATTGCTTCCTTCAAAGCGTCAAACGGCTTCAGACAGCGCGCCAGGTCCACCAGCATAATCATGGTGAAAAACCCCTGCATAATCGTCTGGTTGATGTCAAGGATATTGACCTGGTTTTCCGCCAGCGCGGTGCAGATCCGCGCGATAATCCCGATTTTGTCTTGCCCGGTGACCGTAATTACCGCCTGCATCCTTACCCCTCCCTCCCCGGTGAGCGTTTGGAGTAATTATAGCACCGCCTTTCTGGCTTGTCTACCGCCAAGGATTTAATCCGCAGTGTTGGCGGCGGTTGCCAGGTGTGATAAGATAATAGGAAAGGGTTTGGTGAAGGAGGGGGAACGATGGACACGATCAATCTGACGGCCGTGGCGATTGAAAACGAGATCAACCTCAACCGGATTTCTGAACACTTCGGCATCGACCGCAAAATCCAGTGGGACGAACCCCTGGTCCTCATGGAACAGCACCTGAAAGGGATTGCCAAGGAAAACGCCAACAAGCGCGTCTATGTTTTCGCCTTCGGCACAGTCGTGTTCACCAACCACGGACACCACGAAATGGTGGACATGGTCAATTACTTAAAGCGTGTCGATAAAGGACTGAAACCATTACTCCCCTTTGCCTACACCGAAAATTACCGGGTCGAGATCGACCCAGGTTCCGCCCCCTCCATCAACTACGCCTATATGTCCGTACCGGCGGTTAAAGACCGGACCATGGAAATTCTCTGCACCGTGCTCGCCAAATCGGTAGGCCTGGAGAAAATCGAGGCCGAAACGGCCGAACTGCTGGACGAAATCGAGAGCATCGTCCAGCTCCTGGAGAAAGGCCATTTCAATATCCGGGACGAAAAGCTGGCCAAAATGTCCGCCAAAATTCTGGGGTTTAAATACAGCACCCTCTCCTACATCATGCTGCTCGATAAACCGGCCAGCACCTGGGACGATGAGGATTTGGAGCGCACCTTCACCCGCTTAAGTGAGGTCTTTGAACTCCGCGACCGGTTTGACAAGATCCGGATCAAAACCGAAACCCTGCTCGACATCACTGAAGTCTTCACCAGTCTGGCCCACGCCAAGCGCGGCACCCGTCTGGAACTCATCGTCATCGTCCTCATTGCCTTCGAAATCATTCTTTCCCTGGTCGAGCGCTTCCTCCACTAAAGGCGCCGGCTGCCTCGCATAACCCCAGCCGTATCCCTTCCCCCAGCCGTATCCCTTCCCCCAGCGCTGTCTGAGCCCCCAGCCAGTTTTCTTCCCCCATCACTGTCCGAGCCCCAGCCAAATACCCCCCATCTCACCCCGAAACCCTGCCCAATCTCTTCCCCTGCTATATGAGCCCCTGCCAGAAATCTTCCCCCACCGGCGGCATCGCTAAGTGCCAACAGCGGGGGAATTTGTTTTGCCCTGTTTGCCCATTCTTCCCCCTGCCCCGGCTCGTCCCTGTTTTTACCTGTTCCGCCCCTGTTTTCCCACCTGTTCTTCACCTGTTATGCCCCTGTTCCCCGCCTCAAACCGTCCTGCCGGCAAGTCCCCGCCTGCCGCTTATCGGCCAAATTTCCGAGAAATTCCCGAGTTCTTTCCGTTCACACCCTTGTATCTAAGCTATCATAAAAATAAGACCGGCAAAGGACCGGTCACGGAACCAAAATAACGGAGGTGTTAATAATGACCGATCAGCCAATCCGCCGGGCCGAACTGCCTCAGCGCGACGCGAGTGGCCGTTTTCTGCCCGGTACCTCCCCCAACCCGGGCGGCCGCCCCATCGTTTCCCAGGAGTTCCGCGGGCGGTGCCGGGATTTTATGGACCGCTTCGGGTGGAAGCATCTCACGGCCATCGCCTGCGACCCCACCGACCGGCACCACTACCAGGCTTTAGCGCTCTTTGCCGCTTACGGCTACGGCCAGCCCCGGCAGGGCATCGAGCTCACCGGAGAGCACGGCGGCCCGTTCACCATCTCCGCCATGTCGGCAGAGGAACGCCGGCAGCGCATCGCCGAGCTTCTGCGCCAGCAGGCTATCGATGTATAAATATCCAGCCATCCCCGGACCAAATCCCGTGATACCAGGGAAAGTTATGCAGTCTATGCAAGGAGAGTGAATCTATGCCGCTGTCCAAACGCCAGGAGCAGTCCCTGCTGGCCATGCTGCAACAGACCCAGGAGGCTAACGCCAGGGAGAGCTACACCGCCTATTTGGCTATGGTCCACCATGGCCGCTGGCTCGCCTCCCCGCACCTGCTCCTGGTCTGCCGCCATATCGAAGCGGTCCTGGCCGGCCAAACCCAGCGCCTTATCATCCAGATGCCGCCCCAGCACGGCAAGTCGATCACCGTCACCGAGACCCTGCCCAGCTACTTCCTGGGTCACTACCCAGACCAGCGGGTCATCGTGGTCGCCTACGGCGAAGACCTGGCCCTGCACTTTGGGCGGCGTAACCGGGAGAAAATCGACCGGTTTGGGCGCTTATTCGGGATCGCTCTGGCCAACTCCAACCGTTCGGAGCGGGAGTTTGAGCTGGCCGGCCACACCGGCGGAATGATCGCCCGGGGCTTAGGCGGCGCGATTACCGGCCGCGCCGCCGACCTCCTGATCATCGACGACCCCATCCGAAACCGGCAGGACGCGGACAGCGAAACTTACCGGTCCCGGTTGTGGGATGAGTGGTTAAACACCATCTCCACCCGTCTGGCGCCAGACGGCCGGGTCATCCTCATCCAAACCCGCTGGCACGAAGACGATCTGGCCGGCCGGCTGCAGCGGGAAGAACCGGAGCTGTGGACGGTCTTGTCCCTGCCCTGCGAGGCCGAGGCCGGCGACCTTCTGGGTCGGAAGCCGGGGGAAGCGCTCTTCCCTGCCATCGGCCGGGACAAAGTCTGGCTCACCCGGTTTAAGCGCTCCTACCTGTCCACCGAGGGCAGCCGGGCCTGGAACTCCCTCTACCAGCAGCGCCCGGCCCCGGCCCAGGGTGCGCTCTTCCGGCGGGAATGGTGGCAGTACTACGACCACCTGCCCAAGTTCGACCGGCAGCTGCAGAGCTGGGACTGCACCTTCAAAGACGGTGCCGGCACCGACTTCGTGGTAGGTCAGGTCTGGGGCGTACAGGGGGCCCGGCTGTATCTGCTGGATCAGGTCCGGGAGCGGATGGACTTCGTCGCCACCATCGCCGCCATCCAGCGCTTATCCCGGCTTTGGCCGGAGGCGGTAACCAAACTGATCGAAGACCGGGCCAACGGGCCGGCCGTGGTCGCCATGCTGCGCCAAAAAGTGCCCGGCCTGGTCGCGGTCAACCCCAAGGGCAGCAAACACGCCCGGGCCAGCGCGGTCACGCCCTTAATCGAGGCCGGCAATGTCTACCTCCCCCGGCACGCCCCCTGGGTTGGCGGCTTCATCGAAGAATGCGCCGCCTTCCCCCTGGGGCTGCACGACGATCAGGTCGACGCCATGAGCCAGGCCCTGGCCCGTTATCTCCATCTGGCCCGGGAGGAGCAGGAAAGCACCGAAGATCCGGTCTATCCGCCGGCGTTCGGGCGGACCAACTATTGAGCCGCCATCTGAACGAGGGCATCGACATTCCGCTGCAGCCAGTGCAGCGCCCTGGCCCGGGTTTCCGGCTCCGGCTGGTCATAGGTCAACTGTTTAATCCACTCCCACAAATCCTCCAGCTCCCGCTGGGCCGTGTAGAACTCCACCAGCCGGCCATTGATCTGGTACTCCGGATGATACCGCCGGTAGGCCCGCCAAAAAGCCTCCAGGTACGGCTTCCCCAACATCATGTACAAATCGTGTTCCGGCGGCGCCAGTTTCAGGTTTTCCATATCGACCAGGACCAAATGACCGCTCGCCATCAGGTTCCAGTTGTGAATATCGGTATGGCAGAGTACATAATTGTGGTCTTCACTCATGGCCCAACCTGCGAGCGCCTCCACCCGGTCAATCATCTCCCCGATCACGGCCAGATGCGGCAAAATGGCCGAGCGGATATCCTCAGACGCCGCCCCCAGGTCCTGCGCCAGATAGTCCGCAAGGCCAACAAAGGGCAGGGAGTAGTCTTCGTACACCCCGCCGGGCGGGAGCGGCGAACTTGGCGTCACCCGATGCAGCCGCCCCACGATCTCCCCCAGTTCCTCCATCTGGCCTGCACTCAGCTCACCCTCACCCACCGTTATCCCCTCAATGTAGTCAAACAGCAAATAGTAACCGGCCTCATCTTCCGCGATAAACCCGCCATCCATGGCCGCGACCGGATTGGCGATCTTCCCTGCCAGCCCGGCCTCATCGTGGAGCCAGCGGGACAATGGCAGGTAAAAGCGGGCCGGGGCAATCAGCCTCGCGGTGGAAGTCCGGTTTTTAGCATAGACTTTCAGGAAATACCTAACCATCCCTGCCTCAACCCGGAAGGCATACGCCGACCAGCCCCCCTCCTGGGGAAACAGCTCAACCGAACCCAACCCAAACTGCTCCCGCAGCACCGACACCGCGCTGGCCTTAAAACCTTCCACCGGCCCGCCTCCTCCGCTCACTCTTTTTCCCCTGCCTGCAATACCCTCACCCCGCGCACGTGCTTACGCTCCATCGCGTGCAGCAGTTTGCGGTCCGCCACCGACAGCAGAACCGTGTTCAGGTCATAATCCTCCGGATACAAGTCCTCTCTCGCCGCAAAGAAAGTGAGGCGCTTATGGTTTACGCGGTACCGCTCTCCCCGCGACAGCACCATATACCGTCCCTGGCTGTCTTCTTCTGCCGCGATGATGCCGCGCCGGTTGAGAGTGTGAATAAAAACACAGTCGCCCATACGAAACTTCTGCCGGTTTTCCGGTGGTTGCTTCGGACGGCGGGAAGGCCTATAAGTCTTGGCCTTCGGTTTATCTGGAGCATCTGCGGCCTCCAACCCTGCTTCTCCCGCAAAATCGTATTGCTTCGCCTCCGGCTGCTGCTGCAAATAGCCTCTCGCCCGCGCCAGCATCGCCGCCGGCATCCCCAATTTTTCGGCAATCCACAGGGCGTTGCTGCTGCCTGCTTCGCCAATCTTCAGGCGGAACAAAGGTTGCAGGGTTTCCCGGTCAAATTCCATACACCCGTTGCGAAACCCTGCCCGCACCTCGGCGTAGCGTTTGATATCGCTGTAGTGGGTCGAGACAACGGCCGTCGCCCCACGGTGGTGCAGCTCATCCAGCACGCTCGCGGCCAAGGCCGATCCTTCCGCCGGGTCGGTGCCGGTGCCGATTTCATCCAGCAGGACCAGGCTGCCCGGACCGGCCTCACCGATGATGCCAACGATATTCCCAATATGCGAAGAAAAGGTGCTCAGCGACTGCTGGATGCTCTGGCCGTCGCCGATATCCGCCATAACCCGGTCAAACACCGCGAGTTCCGACCCTGGCGCCGCCGGGATATGCAAACCGGCCTGCGCCATCAGCGTCAGCAGCCCCACGGTTTTCAGAGCCACCGTCTTGCCCCCGGTGTTCGGCCCGGTAATCACCAAAATGTGGTAACCCTCGCCAATCGCAAAGTCCAGAGGGACTGGTTGGCCGGGTATCAGCGGGTGACGGCCCTGCCGGAGGTTGATGCGCCCATTGCTATTGATCTGCGCCGGGACCCCTTCGACCGCCAGACTGTACTTCCCCTTCGCCAGGGCAAAATCGTACGCCGCCATCACTTCGACATTGCCCCGGATTTCCGGCAAATGGAGGGCCGTTTCCCCAGCCAGACCGGCCAGGACCTGATACTCTTCCGCTTCTTCGGCTGCCTGCAGCACTTTCAGGTCGTCCGCCAGCCGCCGCACCGCCGCCGGCTCGATAAAGACGGTCGAACCGCTCCCCGACGCCGCAATTACCACGCCATCCAGCTTATTCTTCGCAACCGTCTTCACTGGAATCACATACCGTCCGTCGCGCTGGCTGACAAAGCTCTCTTGCAGGTACTCCCGGTACTGGGCCGAAGCCATTATCGTCTTCAGTTTTTCTTGAATCCGGCTTTCCTTAACCTTGATCTCACTCCGGATGTGACCGAGTTTCCGGCTGGCGCTGTCGCTCACCCGGGCCCCTTCAATGCTCGTCTCGATACGCTCCTCCAGGTCGGCAAGATCGGTGATCCCCAAGGCGTAGGCGCTCAGGTACGGCACTACCGCTTCCTTGCTTTTCATGTACTTTTTCATCTTACTGCTGCCCCGCAGCAGGTCACTGATCCGCAAAAAGTCCCCGGGCCCGGGTACCAGCCCCAGGGCAATCCGCTTCAACTGTTCATCGATGTCCGACAGCCCGTGCAGCGGCACCTGGGCCCGGCCGCCCAGCAACGTCGCCGCCTCCGTCGTTTCGCGGGTCGCCGCCTCGATTGCCGTCAGACTGGTCAGCGGAACGAGCCGCTCGACTAACTTTTTCCCCAGACCGCTCACCGTGTACTCCGCCACCTTCTCCTGGATAAGCCCGAATTCCAAAGCCGTCAGGGCAAAGGCATCCATCATCTTACCTCCTTCTGTTGGAAAAAAACGACCGCAGGCGAACATTCCACCCACGGTCCCGTGCCGGTAGCGCTTCGTTCCGGCAAAACTAAAAGCCGTGAACGACAACGCCACGGCCCAACTGCATCTTCCGTTTGACAGGGGTTGTTTGTTCTTAACACATTCCGGCACAGCCAAACAAGCCTCAGCCTCCCAGGCCAAGCGCCATCTGCCTGCCACCGGTTTTCAATTGCTTATGTGTTAAAAACCAACTCAGACACGAAAATTCCCCCTCAGCATTATCTTACCCGTTACCACCCGCATTGTCAAGCAAACGCCGCCAAACTCATTCGGCCTTAATCCGCCGCTCCAGATAACGCACCAGAAGCGGAATAAGCGATAGCTGAAAAACGATCCCCGGGACCCCGGTGACAATGCTCCCCTGCACAAAGTGGAACGGGTTCAGCCTGGCAAAGCCCAGAAAACGGTCCATCACCCAGACCACCGCCTCCACCACCGCCCGTCCGGCGAGCATACTGCCCACCAAAGCGACAGGGACGCTCAGACGCCGCCGACGATACAGCGCCCGCTCACAAACCCGTATACTGCCAGCTCAAACTCCATAATCGGCAGCATTGGCGAGAGCGGCGGCATCCCCGTCAGGAGATGGCTTAAGGCCGGGCTCAGCAGGCCCACCGCCAAGCCCGGGAGCGGCCCCACCAGCATCCCCGCCAAAAAAGTCGGAATGTGCATCGGAGTAGCAACTGCCCGCCGGTCCCCAGCCAGTGGAAAGCGACCGGCAGTAAAACGCCGAGTGCCAAAAAGCGCCCCGCCAGCACCAGCTTCTTTGTTTTTCCTCCCCTGGGTCAAAATGAAAGCCACGACGCAACCAACGGGAAGGCGTCGTGGCTTAGTATACGGGATTGCTTATTGACCATTGACGCAGGCGGATGTCATACCGGGATTTCCCATAACCGCCAGCCGGCGTCAATTACCGTACCGAGGGGACCTAGACCTTCTTCACGTTCGTCGCCTGGGGACCGCGGTTCCCCTGCTCAATATCAAACTCCACCCGCTGTCCTTCGTCCAGACTCTTGTAGCCCTCTTCGTTAATCGCCGAGAAATGGACGAAAACGTCGGTCTGCCCGGGGACTTCAATAAATCCAAAACCCTTTTCCGCGTTGAACCATTTGACCGTACCTTGCACCATAAGCCAAATTCCTCCTATACCTTTTCTTTCTGTGCTTGGAAGCACAAGGAGTATTATCCCGCACTGGCCGAATATTATCCTTCGCCCCGGCGGAATTTGGGTCCGGTGCCGGTCATTCAGTTCAAAGCCGCCTTAGCCTGTCTCGCCTGTTCGGTCCGGAGGAAGGTCCCGAAGAACACCGCGTTCGCGAGCGAAGCGATGGCACAGAAGATAAACAGGTTGGGCAACCCGAAAATATCCAGCAAATAGCCCCCGGCCGACATCCCCGCAATCGGCCCCAGCCCCATGTTCACCGCCCCGAAAATGGTCTGCGCCGTCGCCTTCAGCTCGGGTGGCGCCTCTTCCTGCACATAGGTCACCCCGCCGGCAAAGAACAGGCCGACCGAGACCCCCTGCATCAGCTGCACTGGCAAGAAGGCCAGCGGCGTCCGTACCAGCATATACAACACCCAACGCGCCGTCATCACGCTGTACGCCAGAAAGAGGATCATCTTGGCCCCGAACCGGCGCTGCAGGCGGGCCAGGAATATGAAGGCGACAATCTCGCTCATCCCCGCCGCCGCCCAGGCATAACCGATAAACGCGTCCGTCGCCCCCACCTGGGCCATATAGATGTTCAAAAAGCCAAAACCCATTGCCATGGACGCCTGCATCAAAAACGCTGAGATGAGAAAAGCCGCAAACCGGCGCTCAGTCAACAGCTTCCGGATCATCTGCCCCTGGATCTTCCCGAACCCGCTGCTCTCCGCTTTGTCCGCCTTTGGTACCCGCTGCCCCCGTGGTAAACCCAAACTGATGGCAAACAGCAGCAGCAAAACCCCGGCTGCGGCCGGGAAAATCGCCTTTATCCCAAAGCGTTCGGTGATTTGCCCAATCACCAGACCCGCCAGAACAAAGCCAACCGAACCCCAGAGCCGGATGCTGCCGTAGGCCACCCCGGAGCGCTCTACATAATCGAGCGCGCTCGCGTCCAGAATCGGCATGATTGCGTTAAAGGAAGTCCCCAGCACGGCGATAATCACGATTATCCGGGTGTACTCACCCGTGGTCGTGTAGGCCAGCATCGTTCCGGCGCTGACCAGCGCCAGCAGCAGCATAATCGGCCGCTTGGCATTGTACGTATCGCTCAGGTACCCCCAAATCGGCTGGAACAGGAAATTCATCACATAGTACAAAACATTCAGGAGGCCAATCTGCACGCCGGTAAACCCCAGCCGCCGAAAATAGATATTGATAAACATGAAATAAAAGGGCATTGCGATATTATAGAAGCTGTAAATCAGCCTAAACAGCAGCCCCTCTTTTGCCAATTGCGTCAAACTTGCTTCCTTGCCGGCCATTGGTTTACCCCTTTCTTAGCACGAACCTCCAGACAATCGTAATCTTTAGTATACCGCATCCACGCCCGGAAAGATAGTCCCGCTTCGCAGCAGTCAAAACCGGATTTGGCCAAAAAAACTGCGCCAAGCACATTAAAAACACCGGCTCGCGGCCCCCGCCCTCCCCGTTTCCCCGTCCGCAATCACCAAAATCACCCCCCGTGGGGTGATTTTGCGTAGGGGCGATTCACGAATCGC
>CAZHIT010000054.1:0-12490 GCA_964533125.1 uncultured Candidatus Sumerlaeota bacterium | reverse complement strand
GACACCGCTAACAACTAGAAGAGGGCTGTCCCATTTACTTTTGGGACAGCCCCATTGCTAATCAACCCCGTGATATTCTACTGCGCGCCGCTGAGCAGCCCGGGATCTTCTCCTGGGCATTGCCGCCAATCCGTCTGGTATCCTCAGTTATTATTCCCGCCGCTGTTGCTGCCGGAGTTACGGCGTTCGTTCCGGTACTCCCAGTACGCCATCGCCGCGCACGCCGCCGCCAAAAGCAGGGGGAAATCTTCCGCCTGGCCATCCACATCCATGCCGATGACCTCCCCTCCCAGTCTCCCGGTCAGGCGGCTGCCGGAAAGCGACAGGAGAACCGAAAACCCCACGACCTCGCCGCCGATCCGGCCGGTGACGACACCCCCGGATTCGCTTAAGAGGATGTCCCCGCCCACCAGCATCCCGCCGATGCGCCCCTCCAATGTCGCCTCACCCAGGACGAGGTCGATATCCTTGCCGTCAAAGGCCCCGCCCATCCGGCCGGTGATGCGCCCGGCGCTAACATCCAAGTGGATATCCTTACCGAATATCTCCCCGCCAAACCGCCCGTCCACCTGCCCGGCGTTCAGCCCGGCATCGATATCCCAGCCCCCGATGACTCCACCTACCCGGCACTGCAAGCTTCCCATAAGCTCATCCTCCTGAGTAAACGCTCCGGCAGTATCCCGCCGGAGCGCGGGCTATCTCTCTACCTTACTTCTTCTGTCCAATCCGCCGGCGGGAAAACCAGCTCGCCGGCGTGTACCCCGGAGCACAAGTATGCTCCGTCCTACTTCTTCTGCCCGTAACTGGTGGCCAAAAACGCTTTTTCCCGATTCATCGTTTCCATATCCAAAGCCACCGGCTGCCCGATCGCGCAGGCGCAGATGAAGGTGATCGCCGCCCGCTCGACCAGTTCGGCTTTGGCGAAGGCTTTGGCCAAGTCCGGCCCGACGCCCACCGCTCCGTGGTTCGCCATCAGGCACCCGTTTTTACTCCCCAACGCGATCGCAGTGGCTTTCGCCAGCTCGGGCGACCCCGGAATCCCGTACTCGGCCACATCGATGCTGCCGCCGATGGAGGCCACCATGCTGTCCAAAATGGGTGGAATCGAGGTCCGGGTCGCGGCCACAGCGCTCGCATACAGCGAATGGGTATGGACTACCGCGTTCACTTCCGGCCGGCTCCGGTAAATCCCGGCGTGCAGGGAAGTCTCAATCGAGGGTTTGCGGCAGCCGTCCACCAACTTGCACTCCAGGTCCACCAGCACCATATCTTCCGGCTGGAGCGCTTCGTAATCCATCCCGCTGGGAGTAATCAGGAACTGGTCCGACCCCGGGAGCTTCGCGCTGATATTGCCGCCGGTACCCGTCACCAGGCCGGTCCGGATCAGTTTTTTCCCCGCTTCGATAATTTCTTTTTTCAGTGCCAACAATTCTTCGCTCATGTTCTTTCCCTCCTCTTATTTTATCCCCTGCGCGGCTGCCCGCGCGCTCATCGCTTCAAACTCCCGGTAGAAGAACAGCCATTTGGCGTACAAGTCCCGGTACAACGCCGACACCCCAGTCTCCGGCTGGAACACCCCCGCCGTCGCGACCAGCGCATCCACGCCCGCCGCAAAGTCCGGGTAGACGCCCGCCCCCACCCCGGCGCAAATGGCGCAGCCGACCGAAGACACCTCCTGCACCCGGGGAATCCACACCGGTACCTCCAGGACATTAGTCAGGATTTCGAGCCAGGTCGGGTTTTTCGCGCTGCCCCCGCCCACGGCCAAGGTTGCCGGGAACGACCCGGTCACCTCCCCCAACTGCTCCCAGTTCCCCCGGATGGCGTAGGCCATGTTCTCCAAAATCGCCCTTATAAACTCCTTGCGCCCGGACCGCTCCGGTGCCCGCGGCCGGATGCCGACAAAGCCGTTCAGCAGCGAATAATCCCGGCTCACATTACTGATCAGCGGCCCGGCCAAGGCCATGACCCCGTTCGCCCCGGGCGGCACAGCCGCGGCGGCTTCGTTCATCCGCTCAAACTCCTCCGCGCTCAGGTTATACTCCGGCAGCTCCTCCCGCCGCCCGAAGGCATCCCTAAACCACCGGTAAGATATCCCCGTCGCCCGGGCGTTGCTCTCCAACACCCACTGACCGGGAACTACGTGGCACCCGGTCCAGAGGCGGTACGCCGGGTCGAGCACCGGTCGGTCGGTGACTAGCTGCAGCGGTGTGGTCGTCCCTGCGATGGCGCCCAAAGCCCCGGGCTGGATTGCTCCCAGGCCCAGCAGGCCGCACTGCGTGTCCGCCCCGCCCACAACCACCGGCGTTCCCGCCGCAAGCCCAGTCTCGGCCGCCGCCTGCCGGCTGACGCTCCCCACCACCGTCCCGGCCGGGTACACTTTAGCCAATATCGCGGGATCAACCTGCAGCCGGGCTGCCAGGGACTGCGACCAGGCCCGCTCCCCGATATCATAGAGCAAGGTTTCACTCGCGTTCGTCGGCTCGGAGGTCAGCTCTCCGCACAGCCGGAAGACGACCCAGTCATTAATCATCAGCAAATGGGTTGCCGCCGCGTACACCGCCGGCCGGTGCTGTTTTAGCCACCACAGCCGCGCCGGGGCAAACATCGCTTCCGGCCAATGGCCCGAAACGCGATAGATCTCCGGCCCCAGCTCCCCCGCCATCTGTCGGCTCTCGGCCCCCGCCCGGCCGTCTAAATTCGGCCCGGCGTAGACCGCCTTCTTCTCCTTATCCAGCAGAACGATCCCTTCCCGCTGGCTCGTGGTACTCACGGCGACAATGTCCCGGGGATCCACCCCGCTTTTCTGGATCGCCTCCTGCACCGCCGCCCCGATAATCCGCCAAAACTGGTCCGCGTCAAACTCCCACCCGGACGGGGCATCGGCCGGGACGGTATACTGCCATTCCCGGTAGGCGCTCGCCATCTGCTTCCCATCGAGGCTGATCAGCAGGCACCGGCCGGCGCCGGTCCCGGCGTCAATGGCTGCCAGGTATTTCCCTTCCGCCAAGCTAAGCCCCCCTAAACCGATTTCAGCACTTCCGGATTCGCCACATACCGGGGCCGCTCACCCCGCAGCCACCGTTCCACATCTTCGGCGACAATCAGGGTATGGTGGGTCACCACATCATCCGTCGCCCCGCAGATATGCGGCGTCACCAGCACATTGGGCAGCGTCAGCAACGGATTCGCTGGGTCAATCGGTTCCTGGTCAAACACATCCAGCGCCGCCCCGGCGATCTTGTGGCTGGCCGCCGCCTCGTAGATCGCCTTTTCACTCACCACTACGCTGCGCGAGGTATTGATCAGGTAGGCACTGGGTTTCATCAGCGCGATCTCCTTCGCCCCGATCATCCCCTTCGTCCCGGCAGTCACATTCACGTGTACCGACACGAAATCGGCGGTGCTCATCAGCGTGGCCAGGTCGGTCAGGCGCACCCCCAGGTCGGCCGCCACTGCTGGATCGATGTAGGGATCGTAAGCAATGACCTCCATATCAAAGGCTTTCAGCCGTTTGGCCAAGAGCCGCCCCACCGCGCCCAGGCCGATAATTCCCACCGTCCGGTGCCAGAGCTCAAACCCACGGTACAGAATATACGGGCTGTCGTTGTTAATCCCCCACTGGCCGGCCCGGAGCGACCGTACCGCCGCCTCCACGTTTCGCGCCAGCATAATCATGTAGCCTACCACCAGCTCCGCCACCGACACCGCGTTGCGGGCCGGTGTGTACAACACCGGAATCCCCCGGGCTGTCGCTGCCGCCACATCCACATTCACCGGGTTCCCCCGGCAGCAGCCGATCACCTTCAGGTCATTCCCGGCCGCCACTACCTCCGACGTCACCGGATCCAGCTCCACGATCAGCACCTCAAACCCGGGCACCTGTGCCGCCATCTCCGCCGGCGTCATTTTCACCTGGGTCTGGCCCCAGCCGCCGTAGCTCAGTTCCATGTACTTGCCCAGGATTTCTTTCCCCTCAACGGTAAACGGAGCCGTAATAAAACCTTTCACGCCCATCCCCCCCTTAGCTAACATCATAACCATATTTACATTCGTTAAGACGGCTGATAATCCTTTACCCCGCCTCTCCGGGCACAAAAAATGCCGGCAGCGAGACCGGCCGGCTAAACCTTAGTGCTTATAGCGTAAGGCTGGAGCAATCCCAAAATCGCCCTCAGCCCAGCAGACGGATCGTCTTCTCCGCCACCCACACCGCCTTCATTTCCATCACCAAACTCTCGGCGTTGCGGCGGCTGAGGCCCCTGCTCTGCCCCAAAATCCGCACCGTCTCCACCAACCTCCCCTTGCGCAGGGAAGTACACCCGGCCGCCCGCTGCCGCCCTTCCTCCCGGGTCAGGTTCGGCTGCTTCTCCCGGTAACAAGTCATAATGGCCGCGCATTCAAAACAACTGGCTACGCCTTCCCGTCGCAGCGCCATCCTGCCACCCCCACAAAGTATGCCTCTCCCTTATATATTCGCCCGGAGCCCGGCATTAACTGTGGGTGGTATTGGGGCATCTTGATGCTTTACGCGGGATTTTCCTCTGACGGCAGGTTTGTTCCATCCGTTTAGGCCAGTTTCCTCCCCGGTTTAACTCAGACCCGCTGCCGCCGCCAATACTGATACAAATCGGTGCTCAGGCATTTCAGACCCGCTGCCGTCGCTCTCTCTGATACAAATCGGTGCTCCGACACTTCAGTTCCGCTGCCGCCGCCACTACTGATACAAATCGGTACTCAGGTACTTCAGGCCCGAATCGTTAATCAGCATGACTATAGTCCTGCCTTTTTCCTTCCCCCGCAGCAGCTCCACGGCCGCCGCCACGTTGGCCCCGGACGAAAACCCGGCGAATATCCCCTCCCGCCGGGCCAGTTCCCGCGCCGCCGTCATCGCCGCTTCGTCGGTCACCTGCAAGTAACCTGCGATGTACTCCGGGTCCACCAAAGGCAGATCGAGGCAATAGCCCCCGCCCTGGATGCGGTGGCCGGGGTCGGTAACTTCCTCGCCCGCGAGGTACGCCGCTCCCGCCGGCTCCAGCAAATAGCAGCGCACCGCCGGGTTATGGCTCTTAAACGCCTTGGTGCAGCCGATAAACGACCCGCCTGTGCCGGCGAAATCGACGAAAGCGTCAAACTCCCCGCCCGTAGCCGCCCAAATCTCTTCCCCGGTATGGTATTCGTGGGCGTGCGCGTTCGCCGGATTGCCAAACTGGTCCGCCCTAAACCCCTTTCGCTCGGCGGCCAGGCGGGCCGTCTCCGACTCCACCGCCGCCAGGTCCGCGCCGGACACCTGCCCCTGGATCGAACCCGGGGCCTGGTCCACCAGCACTACCTCCGCCCCCAGCGCCCGCATCATCCTGGCCCGCTCCATCGAGTTCCCCCGCGACATCACCGCCACGAAGGGATAGCCGCGGACGGCGCAGACTATGGCAAGGCCCGTCCCGGTATTGCCGCTAGTCAGTTCCACCACCGTCTGGCCCGGTTGCAGCGCGCCGCTCTCCGCCGCCTCGGTGATGATCTGGGCCGCAATTCGGTCTTTCTTGCTGAACCCGGGATTTAAGTACTCCAGTTTCGCCAATATCCGGCCGCTCACTCCCTGCGCCCGTACCAGGCGGGAGAGGTCCACCAGCGGCGTATCCCCGATCGCCTGGTCCACCCCGGTTAAAACCTTGGCCATTCGGCCCAACCCCTTCGTTTCCTGTTATGCGGAATCTCCGGACTTACTTGCGAAGACCCTGGGCATATTTGCTGCACCCCAGAACCCATATGCATAACCCCTGGACTTATTTCAGGAACCCCTGGAGGATGGTCTCTTCCGCTTCCTGCTCCGATAAGCCTAAGGTCATCAGCTTCAATATCTGCTCCCCGGCAATCTTCCCGATGGCCGCTTCGTGCACCAGTTGCGCATCCGGCGAATAGGCGGCGATTTCCGGGATGGACCGAATCTGCGCCTCATTCATAATAATCGAATCGCACTGCACATGGCCGCGGCAGGCGCTGGTCCCCACGAGGCGGGGATAAAACACCTGACGGGACTTGTCCTGGGCCACCGAACGCGAAATAATCTGGGCCGAGGCGTTCTCTCCGGCCAGTTCAATCGTCACCCGCGATTCCGCCCACTGGTTCCCGTGGGTCAGCATCCGCTCGGAAATCAGCAAAAAGGCGTTCGCCGCCAGCTTCGCCTCCGTCTCCCGGAGCGAGCTGTCCACCCCACGGATCTGAATCATCTCCATCTCCGCCCGGCCGCCCTCGTCGATCTCAATTATCGTCTTCGGGTTGAGGATATTCTGGCCGTTGCCGTCGCCCTCGCCGTAGTGCTTCTCGATGTATTTGACCTTGGCTCCCTTGCCGATGCGGAAGGTATGGATCCCGTCGTGCCGGGCCACCCCGTCCCCGGGGTTGTGGATGCCGCAGCCGGCGATAATGGTGATGTCGGAGTCGGCGCCGATGTCAAAGGTGTTGTAGACCATATCCTGCAGGTTTTCGGCAGTGACGATTACCGGGATATGCACGCTTTCGCCCTTCGTCCCGGGCTTGACGATGATGTTGATCCCCGGCTGGTCCTGCTTCGGGACAATCTCGATGTTCGCGGTTGACGCCCGGCTCACGCCGGCCCCGTTCTTGCGGATATTGTAGGCCCCCTGGGGGATGGCGTGGAGGTCGGCCACGGTGGTCAGCAGTTGGTTATCAGTTGCGTTCAGCATAAGTACCGGTCCTTTCTGTGCAGTCGATGGCGCAGGAGCAAGCCACATCGTCCAAAATCAGCGGCCAAATGGCATCCTGGCTTCCCTGTTCCTTCACCGCGCCGTCGGCAATCAGGATAATCTCGTCTGCTAAGTTGATAATCCGCTCCTGGTGCGACACGATCACAAACGTCGTCTGGGTTTTCTCGTGCAGCCGCCGGAACGTGTCGGTCAGCCGCCCAAAGCTCCACAGATCAATCCCCGCCTCCGGCTCGTCGTACATCGCCACTCTCAAATTCCGGGCCAGCAGGGTCGCGATCTCGATCCGCTTTAATTCTCCGCCCGACAGGCTCGCGTCCACTTCGCGTTCGAGATAATCCTGGGGACAGAGTCCGACATCATAGAGCAGACTGCAAATCCGCTCGTGCTGGGTGTTCCGCCCGGCCAGATTGAGCAGCTCCTGGACCTTCAGACCCTTAAACCGCGGCGGCGACTGGAATGCATAGCCAAAGCCCAGCTTCGCCCGCTCCGCCACCCCCAGACCGGTAATATCCTTTCCGTCAAAGCTAATGGTCCCAGTCGTCGGCTGGAAGATCCCCATCATCGTCTTAACTAAGGACGACTTCCCGCTCCCATTCGGTCCGGTGATCACGTACAGCTTCCCGTCCTCCAGGGTCAGGTTGATACCGCGCAGCACCTCCGCCTTCCCCCGGTCACCGTTTAAGGTCAGTGACAAATCCTTAATTTCTAACATCTGTTGCCCTCCTTCCGCCGTTACTTACGGCCAAACTTCTCTATCGCTTCCTCCAGACGCGGTAAATTGGCAGGATCCCGGAGCAAATCGCCGGGCGCATCCACTTTGGGGAAGAATACCCCCCCGGCGTATTTGGCCTCCAGCGTCAGGCCGAATAGCTTTATCGTCTTCTCCGCACAGGCAAAGGTATCCGGAAAATCGGTTCCCCCGCACAGAAGGGCCATGGTCCGCCGGCGCCGGCGCAGTTCTGAATCCGTGATTACCGGCCGCCCGCACACCTGCCTAATCGCCCAAAAACACTGCATCCGGTCGATAAACGCCTTGGGCAGCGCCCCTAAGCTCTGGAAGTAGACCGGAGCCGCGATAATCAGCATCTCCGCCGTCAGGAGCTTCGGGTACACCCCCGCCAAATCGTCCTCCAGGCGGCATCCCTCGCCGTCATTGCAGGCGCCGCAGGCCTGGCAAGGTGCAAAATCCAGGTCCCGCAGATAGATCACCTCAGCCGCTGCCCCTTCGCGCTGCAACGTCTGCCGGGCAATCTCCGCCATATTGTCGCTGTTGCCCCCCCGGCGCGGACTGCCCGCAATTATCAGCGCACTCGCCATGCCCTCACTCCGCTCTGCCCCAACTGCCCGCCTTTTTCAGTCACCGGCCGGCTGCTGCTAATTTATCCCATCGCGTTCCGTTTATTCACATCAGATCTACCCTGCTAGCCGTTGCTCAGAGTCCGGCCGGTCCCTCCCTTAGCTGCTGCTCAGAACCCCGGGCTGTTGGTGCTTTGGTTGCCCATAGAGCCCAGACAGCCCCTGCCTCGGCCGCTGCTCAGATCCCAAGCGGCCAGTGTTACTCGCTCATCTGGTAGCGGCTGCGCTCCGCGTCGTAACTCAGACGCACCACCCCCGGCACCCCGTTCCTACTCTTAACCACCTGCAGCTCCACCGGGCGCTTCGCCCCATCCCCCGTCGCTTCGCCCGGAGCCAGGTGCAGCGCCACGTCCGCCGCCGCCGCGGCCGCCGACCCGCCCGGTATCCTGCCCGGCGTTACCGCAGCCGAAGCCACCAGAATCGGGCAGGCATACTTCTGCGCCAGCTGCTTCAAAACCTGCATATTGAAGCTGTCCGCCATTTCCGGGCTCGCCAGCGCCGCCGGGTTATCCACCGCCAGCCGCTGCAGCGAATCGACGCAGACCACCGGGGCCGTCCCCAGTTCGTTTATCGTCTGGTAGAGGAACGATTCCACCGCCCCGGCGGTTATCGGTCCCGCCCCTTCCACCGTCCACATCAGTGAAGCCAGCGGGCTGTAAGTCTGGTTCGCCGCCTGCAGGGCCGCCGGGTCCGCCCGGCCGCCGATAATCGCCTCCGCCGGCACGCCCGCCAGCCGCGACATACTCAGCGCCCACAGCTCAAACGCCGATTTCTCCAGGGAGACGAAAATCACCGGAATGCGGCTCTCGGCCAGGTGGTCGGCGATATTCTTCAAAAACACCGTCTTCCCCGCCCCGGCTTTGCCGGTAATCAGATACAGGCCGGCCAACAGGCCCCCAAACAACAACTGGTCCAGACCCGCAAACCCGGTCGGCACCCCCACCATCTGCCCGGCGTGCCGGCGGGTTACCTCCTGCATAAAGGCGTTTAAGTTGCGGCTGTCCGCCGGGAACTGCCGGAACTTCCCCCATTCCGCCGCCTGGTACACTAGCATCCCGAACGTCTGCGCAGCATCCTTCACCCGCAGGAAGAAATCGTTAACGTCCTTAACCCCCTCGGGCAGGTTCAGCAGGTACACCTCCGCGGCTGCCGCGCTCGTCGCCTGCGCCACCGCGTCCCGGCCCTTCCGCCCGATCTCGTCGTTGTCAAAGCAGATAAACAGGTGCTTCCCTTTAAACTTCTCCGCCCATTCCGGCCTAAAGCTGCCCGGCCCCAAAATCGCCACCGCCGGGTACCCCGCCTGGGTCAGGGTGATCGCGTCGATTATCCCTTCGCAGAGGAATACCGACTCGCTTGGCCCGATCAAGCCCTCATTGAACAGGGCATTGGCGTCCTGCACCGCCTGCGCCGGCAGATTCTTGTACACCGGCTGGGTATTATCCACCGCCCGCCCGACCATGTTCACCACCTGGCCTGCCGCGTCGGTAATCGGAAAGATGTAGCGATCCTGAAAGTAGTCCCCCAGCGCTCCGTCGTTCCCGATAAACCCAAACCGGACCCCGTCATCGTACCCAATCTGATATTTCTCGATACTCTCGTCCGTCAGCCCCCGCTGGTTTAAATACGCCCGGTGTTCTCCGGAGAGCTTGCCGTGGTAATAGCGGGCCAGTGAGTTCAAATCCGGTTGCTGCCCGCCGGCCTCGCCGGGAATCGTCAGCCCAGGATTGTCAGTCAACCCCCCACCCCCTAGCCTTATTCTGGTCTTTTTTGATCCCTTCCTGTTTTCTATTCGCGGCGCACCACCATTATCCTGTCACCCCGGCGCTCCAGTTTTCCGGTTTCCCGCCGGAATCTACCGCATAGGCCCTGATTGATCCGCCCGCCGATCCGCAGCCACCGCCTACGCCCAGTACTCCTTCACCTTCCGCGGATCGGTTACCATCCGGTGGCTCAGCAGCGCCGCCGTCAGCATCACCGCCGCCACCACGACAAACAGGGTGATATACGAGAACTGGTCGGCGATAAACCCGGCCAAAATCGGTCCCAGCACCCCGGTGAACGTCCCGACGATGGTCAGCGTCGCGATATATGACGGCCGGTTGGCCGGCTGCCCAAACTCCATCAGCAAGGCGTCAAAGCTCAGCGCCTGCCCGCCGGAGACAAATCCGTTGGCCGCAAAAAAGACCACGAAAGCGGGGAAGCTCCACAACACCGGGGAGACGCAATAGATCAGCGCGATTAGCCCGGTGCACAGCTCCATAATCCGCTTAAACCCAAACCGGTCGGCAAACTGCCCCCAAAAGAACGTCCCCGTCGCCCAGGAGAGCAGGTTCACCGCCGTAAACACCCCCAGGTTCGCCCCGGTCATCGCCACCCGCGAGCTGGCGAACACAATAAAGAACGGCCCGGTCTGAAACCCTAACTGCATCAAGGCCCGCAGCGCGGCGTACTTGGCAAAATTCCGGTCGGCGCCCAAAAGCCGCGGCACCGCCTGGAATTTTGCCAGAATGGACGACTTCGTCCCGGACACCGCCGCCGGCACTTCCTTCAGCTTCGAGAGCAGCCACAGGTCGATCATATGGACCGCAAAGGCCAGGAAAAAGCACAGCGCATACCCCGCCGGCGTCCGGTAATCCGATCCGCCCAGGTACGAAAACCGCCCCACAATCATCCCCGCCAGGCCCCCCGCCGCCGCCTGCGACACCTGCGACAGCGAATTGCGCCGGCCAAAATACTCGCCCCGCTTCTCCAGCGGCACCACTTTGGCCATGAAATCGAAATACGACAGCAGATACAACCCGTTAAAGAAATGGGTCACCGCGTACAGCCCGATTATCATCCACAGCAGTGTCCCCGGCGGCATCGTAAACAAAGCCAAACCCATCAGAAACCACGGCAGACGGTAGAAAAACCCAAACCTCAGCATCGGCGGTTTTTTACGCTGCAAGTGCTCCAGCACCACAGTTCCCAATAGCTGGGAAGACCCGTAACTGATACTCATCACCGCCCCCAGCAGCCCCACAATCCGATTGCTGTGGCTTAAGTCAAAAATCAGTTTCGGAAAGATGCTCCCCATATTGTACAGGCCCATCCCGGCATAAAAAAAGAGCCCCTGCAACACCCCGTAAGTATAGTTATGGGGGTAGTTCGCGTGCACCTGCTCCTTGTAGCCGCTCACCGTCCCTTCGGCTGCGACCGGCTGGTCATTATTCATAGCCCTCACCTCATACCAAAATAGCCTGTCCCGGCGTGGGACCGGACAGACGAATTATTCTCCTCCACACCTCCATTTCCCTGCTTTCCCCGGCAAATCTTCGTTCGCCAACCAGGCTCGCCCGCCTTATAGCCCGTCCTCCTCTGACATGGTATAATTATCCTATATAAATCTCAGACAAAGAAAGGATGATGCCCGCATGGCCAATCAGGAACCAACCATTCCCTTAAGCGAAGCCGCTGCCGAAGTCGAGTTGGTCAGCCGCCGCCTGGGTCTTTTGCACCTCGCCTTCGCCAAAACCCTCGTCCAGGAGTTCGGTGAACAGCGCGGCAAAGAGCTTATCCTCCAGGCCATCCGCCAGTACGGAATCATGGTCGGCGAAAAAGCCAAAGCCGATGTCCAGGAGCAAGGCCTCGAGCCCGTTCCCGCCAACTTCGCCGCCGGTTCGGCCCGCAGCCTGCCCAAAATCGGGATGCACGAAAAAGGCGAACGCCTCACGGTTGATGGCCAGGCCCGCTCCCGCGCTTACGGCTGCGCCATGGCCAAAGTCTGGCGCGAGTACGGCGAAGAAGAACTTGGCAGCCTCTACTGCTTCGTTGACCCCGCCAAATACCTCGCCTACAATCCAGACTTTAAGTACGTCCACACCCGGTCCATGCCCGTCAGCGGCGGCGACTACTGCGAGTTCACCACCCTCCCCACCACCCCTGCCGAGCGCGAAGCCTTCTTTGCCAACCACCCCGACTGGGTAAAAATGGACGGCAATATCCCCGGGCGCGACGGCAAGTAAGCTGATCTTCCTGGTTACTCGGCTATGCCTTAATCCGCACTCGGTTGCCTTAGGTATTTACATCTTGTCGATGCCGACAAACAGGGGCGTCATTGTTCGTGACGCCCCTGTTTTACGTCCTTGCGAGGCGGCATGGTTACACGCCGCCATGGCAATCTGACCTACCATGCCTTGTCTTCCCTGTCGACAAAGAAGCCCCATAATTCGGGTTAAGATTAAGGACATAGCGTAACCCGTAGGGGCGATTCACGAATCACCCGTGCCGCGGGCGAAAGATTATGTTTATGGATCGCCTGGATAACCGGGAACCGTAATCTCCGATCGCCCGTGTCGGTGCGCCTAACGCCTCTCCACTCCCCCTGATCCGGCGCGCCTACACCCCTCTACGCTCCCCTGTCCCCTGCC
>CAZHIT010000053.1:3161-12515 GCA_964533125.1 uncultured Candidatus Sumerlaeota bacterium | reverse complement strand
ACTGGCGGAGCGGTGCGAACTGCAGATTGCTTATGTGATCGGGGTGGCGCGGCCGGTGTCGGTGATGGTGAACACCTTCGGTACCGGGCTGATTGAAGACGCGGCGATCGAGCAACTGGTCCGGAAGCATTTTGACCTCCGCCCGGCGGCGATAATCCAGAAGCTCGATTTACGGCGGCCGATTTACCGGCAGGTGGCGGCCTACGGGCATTTTGGGCGGACGGACTTAAACCTGCCCTGGGAGAGAGTGGACAAAGCGGCGGACCTGCGGCGGGAGGCCGGTTTACCGGAGTCGAGTTTGGAGCTGGCGGCGGTTAGCTTGCAGCCGTAAGCGTATGATCCGGGGGTGCTCTGGGGGTTGTTCCAGGTAAAGTCCAGGTCTGGTCAGTGATGCTCCAGGAGTAGTTAGTGCTTATCATTGGAAAGAACGAAAGCTGAAAGCTTCTAAACAAGCCGGCCACAATGGCCGGCTTGGTGTCTTTCCTCTTGCCGGCGCTTTTTAACAAGTCCCGGCGCCAGCGCATATACTAGGCCAGGAGCGCTGAGAGGAGTGAGCCCGGGTGGAGAGTTGGCTGCAGGGGATTACGGCGTGTCTTGCGATCTACGGCCTGTTCGCCCTGGGCTCTACCCTGTGGCGGCGGGCGAAGGACAGCCTGTTCCTTTCGCCAAAAGCGACGCCGGTGAGTATATTGCTGATGGTGAAGAACAAAGAGCGGGTAATCGAGGGGATTATCCGCTGCCTGCTGAGCGCAACTTTGGGGTCGGCTGCGGCGATCCGGGACTATGAACTGATTGTGGTGGACGACCGGTCGGCCGACCAGACACCGGCGATTTTGGAGCGGCTGGCCCGCCAGTACGGTTGCCTGAAACTGGTGCGGATGGACCGCCTCCAGGCGGCGGGGAAGTCGGCGGCCGAAGTGGGCCTGTTTTTGTGCCGGAACCAGTGCACGCTGGTGTGCAATTTGACCGGGGCCGCCGATACCGGCGCTCTGCTGGATACGATCGCATTCCTGTTTGGGGAAAAGGTCACGGAAGAAGCCAGACAGGAAGGCGTGGATTAGGTGTAATGCGCCTGGAGTACGGGCCTTAGGCGGACGCGGCGGCAGAGGGTCAGTTGCGACGGAAAATAAACGGGTCGGGAGTGCTCCCGGCTCTTTTTGTTGTCCGGCGCATAGCCAAAGTATGGATGACCGGGAAAAATACCCAAAAAGCAAGGAGTTGCCGGCTTTTCTGTGGAATGAAGACTCATTAGCGTTAGGATTGGAGGGGAGAGAATGAACCAGGTAGTGGCGGGCCTCCTGGATTTGCTTTTTCCGGCCCGGCCGCGCTGCGCGGTGTGCGGGCAAACCCTGGCCGCCAAGGGTCAAGCTCTGATCTGCCCGAACTGTCTGCGCCAGATTACATGGATATCCCCCTTTACCTGCCAGCGCTGTGGTGTACCCCTCCCGGCTCCGGGCTATCTCTGTCTGGATTGCGCGATGGTTCGGCATTACTTCGACCGGGCCAGCGCGGTAGGGGTGTACGGGGGAGTGATGCAGGAGACCATTTACCGGTTCAAGTACTCCCGCCGGCCGGAGCTGGCCGCCCCCCTGGGGAAGCTGATGGCCGACAAGATAATTGGCGCGGGCATGCCGGACTACGATTTGCTGCTCCCGGTGCCGCTGTACCCAGGTAAAGAGGCTGAGCGTGGGTTTAACCAGGCTGGGCTCCTGGCCCGGGAGGTGGGCAGGCATCTCGGTCTGCCGGTAAACACCAAAGCCCTGGCCCGGGTGCGCGACACCCTGTCGCAGAGCCGGATGAACCGGGAGCAGCGCCGGGTGAACGTGCGCGGGGCGTTTGCGGTGCCGGACCCGGAGGTAGTGGGCGGCAAGCGGGTGCTCTTGATTGACGACGTCTACACCACCGGGAGTACCGTGGATGAGTGCGCCCGGATGCTGCGGGCGGCCGGGGCGGTGGGGATTGATGTGCTGTCGCTGGCGGTGGACAAGCCATAGATCAGATTTGCCGGGCGCAAGCGCGGCTCTGGCCGGCCGGGACGGTTGGTATTATTTTGGGTACGGGCGGGAAAAGTAGGGAAAGTAAGCCGGGACGCCGGCGTTTAGCGGGTGTCTGACCATAACGGCAGCAGAAAAGAAGGGGAGGTAGAGTATCCGGTGAGCGAGATTATTAACAACCGGGAGTACCGCCAGAAAGTCCTGAAAGAATTGGTGCTGGAGCTGCACGCCGGCAAAAGTCCGGAGGCAGTGAAAGAGCGGTTTGCGAAGCTGATCGAAGGGGTTTCGCCGACGGAAATCTCGGAGATGGAGCAGAACTTAATTATGGAAGGCATGCCGGTGGAGGAGGTCCAGCGCCTCTGCGATGTGCACGCCGCGGTGTTCAAGGGGTCGATTGCCGAAATCCACCACCCCGAGCAGGTACCGGGGCATCCCCTGCATACCTTCAAAGCCGAAAACGGGGCGCTGGAAGCCCTGATCGACCGGGAGATCATCCCGCACCTGAAGGAGTATCGGGGTGGGGGCAAGGACGCGGCCAATGTGTTGCTTGGGGATTTGAACCGGCTGGGGGATATCGACAAGCACTACAGCCGCAAGGAAAACCTGCTCTTTCCCTACCTGGAGAAAGCCGGGATTACCGCCCCGCCGAAGGTGATGTGGGGAGTGGACGACGAAATCCGCGCCGCGCTGAAGGCCGCCAAAGCGAGCCTGCACCAGGGGGCCAACCGGGCGGAGACGGCCGCCCAGATTGAAAGTCTCACCGGCAAGATCAAGGAAATGATTTTTAAGGAAGAAAGCATCCTCTTCCCCATGGCCCAGGAGACGCTGGCCGAGGACGAATGGCTGGGTGTGGAGGATGGCAGCGAAGAGATCGGTTATTGCCTGGTCGAGCCGGAGGGCAAATGGCAGCAGCAAACGGCGGGAGAGCAGCGCTCCAGTCTGCCCGGCGAGCGGGGCGCAGTGCGTTTTACCACCGGCAGCCTGCTGCCAGCGGAAATCAGCGCGATTCTCAACCATCTTCCGGGGGATATTACGTTTATTGATGCCCAGGACCGGGTGAAGTACTTCTCGCAGGGGAAGGACCGGATTTTCGCCCGGACCAAAGCGGTGATCGGGCGCAATGTGGCCAATTGCCATCCACCGGCGAGCGTGCACATTGTGGAGAAGATGGTGGCCGACTTCCGTTCGGGGCAGAAGGACCACGAGGATTTCTGGATTAAGATGGGCAACCGCATCGTCTATATCCGCTATTTCGCCCTCCGGGATGAGCAGGGGGAATACCTGGGGACGCTGGAGTTTACCCAGGACATTAAGCCGATTCAGGGGCTGAGCGGGGAAAAACGCCTGGTGACCGACTGATCCTCGCTCCTCTCGCTGTTTCCGGCGGGAGCGATTGACAGGATTCCCTGTAGATAGAAATGGTGGTAACTTAGGTTACTGAAAAACCGTGTCAGAAAGCCGTATAATGAGTACAGCGGCAACGCGATAAAAAGAACATGAGGAGGTAGAGTTGTGGCTGATCCGATGTTTTGTTTCCAGTGTGAGCAAACGGCTGGCGGTAAAGCCTGCACCCGGGTTGGGGTGTGCGGTAAGGAGCCCAAGGTTTCTGCTCTCCAGGACCTGCTGATCCACGAACTGAAGGGGATTGGGTATTATGGCCAGGCCGTGTTAGCCCAGGGAGGCAAAATCGATGCGGCGACCCACCATTTCGTGATGGGTGCGATTTTCTCGACGCTGACCAATGTGAATTTTGATGCCAAACGGTTTGTGGCCTACCTGCAGGAAGCGGAGCAGCGGAAACTGGCCTTGAAGGCGCAGGCCGGCGCGGTAACCGGCAGCGGCCAGGCGGCAGCCGAATACGTTCTGCCGACGGACGAAGCCGGGATGCTGGCGGACGCCGCCAATGTGAACATCATGGCCGACCCGGACTTAGATGCCGATATCCGTTCCCTGCGCGAAACCCTGAAGTACGCCCTCAAAGGGATGGGCGCTTACGGCCACCACGCGGCGGTGCTTGGCTACATGGACGAAGAAGTCTGCAATTTCTTCTACAAGGGCCTGGCGGCTTTGGTGAACGATGACCTGGGTGCCGGCGAACTGCTCGGCGTGATCATGGACTTCGGGATGGCGAACTTAAAGTGCATGGAACTGCTGGATAAGGCCAACACCGGTACTTACGGCCATCCGCAGCCGACCGCAGTGCTGACCACGAAGAAGAAAGGTCCATTCATCGTCGTCTCCGGACACGACCTGAAGGATTTACAGGAACTGCTGGAGCAGACCGAGGGCAAGGGGATTAACATCTACACCCACGGCGAAATGCTCCCGGCCCACGGCTATCCGGAGCTGAAGAAGCACAAACACCTGGTCGGCAACTACGGCAGCGCCTGGCAAAACCAGCAGAAAGAGTTCGACGCCTTGCCGGGAGCCGTCCTGATGACCACCAACTGCCTGCAGAAGCCGCGGGCGTCCTACGCGGACCGGATTTTCACCACCGGCATCGTCGGGTTTGAGGATATCCACTATATCCCGGAAGAAAACGGCCACAAAGACTTTTCGGCCGTGATTGCCAAGGCCCTGGAACTGGGCGGCTGGACCGAGGACGAACCGGAAAAGCAGATCACCGTTGGTTTCGGTCACAATGCGGTGCTCGGCCACGCCGGGGCGATTATCGATGCGGTGAAAGCCGGCAAGATCAAACATTTCTTCCTGGTGGGCGGCTGCGAAGGCGCCAAATCCAGCCGGAGCTACTACACCGATTTTGCCAAGAAGACGCCGAAAGACACGGTCATCCTCACCTTAGGCTGCGGCAAGTACCGGTTCAATAATGAAGACTTCGGCACTGTCGCCGGGCTGCCGCGGCTGCTCGACCTTGGTCAGTGCAACGATGCCTACTCGGCGATCAAAATCGCCGTGGCGCTGGCGGGAGCTTTCGAGTGCGGCGTGAACGACCTGCCCCTGACCCTGGTGCTGTCCTGGTACGAGCAGAAGGCTGTGGCCATCCTGATGACCCTCCTGGCTCTCGGGGTGAAGAACATCCATATCGGACCATCCCTGCCGGCCTTCGTAACCCCCAATGTGCTGAACATTCTGGTAGAGAAGTTCAACCTGACCCCGATTTCCGACCCGGACGCTGACCTGGCCAAGATGCTGGGATAAGAATCTATCAGTGGGGTGAGCGGGTTCTCCCGTAATCGCTCAGCCATAATCCCAATGGCGGGAACCGAACAGCAACAGATAAAAAGGCCGGCAGACAGATTGCCGGCCTTTCGCTTGCAGCGGCTCAGGCTCATCCCGGGAGCAGGGATTAGCTTCATCTCGACGGCGCCGGTTTGCCGGGGATCCCACCGTTTCCAGAGTAACCCGCCCCGCTCCCCCGGGTAATGTCCGGGCGGCGGCAGGAGTGAGGAGCGGGGAGGCGAATACTGTAGTAGAAAGCGGAAAACGGCCCATACTATCCTGCAGAAGCAGACGGGGAGGGGAAGCGGGTGCCGGACGAAACAACGCGGGCTAACCTGCGCCGCCTGCCGGCGGTGAACGAGATTCTGAGGGAAGCGGCAATCCAAAGCCTGCTGGCGCAGTATCCCCGGCCGCTGGTGGTGGGAGCCGTCCAGGCGGAACTGAACGAGCGGCGGCAGCGCCTGCGGGCGGCAGCGGTCGATGGGGCGGCGGACCATTCGGCGGCGGACATCGCGGCGGCCGTGTGCCAGACGCTGACGGGTGAGATGCGGCAGGGATTGCGCCGGGTAATCAATGGCACCGGGGTGGTGCTGCATACCAACCTGGGCCGGGCGGTACTCCCTAAGGCGGCGGTGGAACACCTCCTGGCGGTGGCCGGAGTGTATACCAACGTGGAGCTGGATTTGAGCACCGGGGAGCGGGGACTGCGCTACGAGCAGGTGGAGCGCCTGCTGTGCACGATTACCGGCGCGGAGAGCGCCCTGGTAGTGAACAATAACGCAGCGGCGGTGCTCCTGGCCCTGGGAACGCTCGGCCGGGGCAAGGAAGGAGTTGTCTCCCGCGGCCAACTGGTGGAGATCGGCGGTTCCTTCCGGGTGCCTGAGGTAATGGAGCAGAGCGGGGTAAAGCTGCGGGAGGTCGGCACGACCAATAAGACCCACCCGGGCGACTACCGGCAGGCCATATGCCCCGAGACGGCGCTGTTGCTGCGGGTGCACACCAGCAACTACCGGATTATCGGCTTTACCGAGGAAGTGTCGCTCTCCGAACTGGTCCGCATCGGGCAGGAGTACCGGCTGCCGGTGATGGACGACCTGGGGAGCGGCAGCCTGATCCCGCTAGGGGACTACGGATTGGGTCCGGAACCGTCGGTGCTCGACAGTGTGCGGGCGGGAGCGGACGTGGTGACCTTCAGCGGGGATAAGCTCCTGGGCGGGCCGCAAGCCGGGATTATCGTCGGGCGCAAAGAGTACCTCGACCGGATGAAGCGCAACCCGCTGCTGCGGGCGCTGCGTATCGATAAGCTCACCCTGGCGGCGCTGGAAGCGACTTTGGAAATCTACCTGCGGGGCGGCGATGCCGCGAGTCAGATACCGGCCCTGGGGATGCTTTTAATGCCGCTAGCCGAGTTGGATGCGCGGGCGCAAGCGTTGGCGGCAGCTATCCGGGTTGTCTGGGGCGACCGGGGAGAAGCGGCGGTGATCGATGGGTATTCGCAGGCGGGCGGGGGGTCGCTGCCGGGGAAGGAGATCCCCACCCGTATGGTCGCGCTCTCGCCGCGTACAATGACCGTGAACCAACTGGAAGCCAAGCTACGGGACAACGATCCGCCGGTGATGGTCCGCATCGGCCAGGGCCAGGCGCTGATTGACCCGCGGACCTTACTCGCTGGGGATGCGGCGGTGATTACGGCGGCGCTGGCCGGTCGGCTGGGGTAAGGGCTGGGGGACTGTGCCAGCGGCTCGGGGTTGGATACCGGTAACGGGGGGATAGGGATGAATCATCTGATCATCGGGACGGCGGGGCACGTGGACCACGGCAAGACGACCCTGATCCGAGCCTTGACCGGGGTGGATACCGACCGTCTGAAAGAGGAAAAAGAGCGGGGCATCTCGATTGAGCTCGGGTTTGCGCCCTTTGATCTCGCGAGCGGCCGACGGGCCGGTGTGGTGGACGTGCCGGGCCACGAGCGGTTTATCAAAAATATGCTGGCCGGGGCCGGCGGGATCGACCTGGTGCTGCTGGTGGTGGCGGCGAACGAAAGCGTAATGCCCCAGACGCTGGAGCATTTGCATATCTTAAACCTCCTGGGGATAGAGCAGGGGATAATTGTGCTGACCAAAACCGACCTGGTGGAGGCTGATTGGCTGGAGTTGGTGCAGGAAGACATCCGGGCAGCCGTCAAAGGGACTTTCCTCGCGGCGGCGCCGATTATCCTGACGTCGGCGGTGACCGGCGAAGGGATCAAAGAACTCAAACAGGCGATCGACGACCTAACCCTGACCGCCGAAGGGCGGGACTGGCACCGGAACTACCGCTTGCCGGTGGACCGGGTGTTTACCATTAAAGGCTCCGGCACCGTGGTCACCGGGACCCTGGTGGCCGGGATGATCCGGGCGGGGGATACGGCCGAAATCCTGCCCCGGCAGCTGCCGGCGCGGGTGCGGCAGATACAGGTGCACGGGAACAAGGTCGACGCCGCCTCGGCCGGCCAGCGGGTGGCGGTGAACCTGGCGGGGGTGGAGCTAACGGAGATCGAGCGAGGCAATGTGCTCGCGGCGCCGGGTACGCTGCACCCAACCCAGGCGCTGGATGCCAAGCTGCAGTTACTTACGGTGCGCTTTGGGGGAGAACCCCTACGGCCCCTGGCGAACCGGGACCGCATCCGCTTTTACACCGGGACCCAGGAGATACTGGGCCGGGTGGTGCTGCTGGAAGCGGAGGAGATGCAGCCGGGGGATACGGCCTTTGTCCAGTTCTTTCTGGAGGAGGCGGCGGTGGTCGGCCGGGGGGATAAGTTCATCATCCGGACCTATTCACCCCTGACCACCATCGGCGGGGGCACGGTGATCGAGCCGTATGCGAAGAAGCACCGGCGGTTCAAAGCGGAAGTAATCGATGAGCTGGAAGTGAAGGAGAAGGGCGCGCCGGAAGAGCTGGTGGAACAGTATCTGCTGAAAACCACCTCCCTGCTGCTGACGGCGGAGGAACTGCGGCCGAGCCTGGCTGGCCAGGAAGACAATCTGGCCGCCGCTTTGGCGATACTGGCCGCGCAGGCCAAACTGCAGGCGCTGACCCTGGATAACCGGCAATACTACGCCCATCCGGAGCAGTGGGCGGGTCTGCAGCAAAAGCTGAAGGATACCTTAGGCCAGTTTCACCGGCAGCAACCGCTGAAACTGGGTCTGCCCCAGGAGGAACTGAGGGGGAAACTGTTTAGCCGCTTTACTCCTAGGGTGTACGCCGGACTGCTGGAGTATCTGGCCGGGGCGGGGTTGCTGATCGCGGAGAACCAGAAAGTGCGGCTGCCGGAGTTTACGATCAGCTTTAAGCCGGCGGAGGAAGCGGTTAAGCAGCGTTTGATTGCGGCTTGCCGGGAGAACCCTTATTCGCCGCCCAGCCTGCCGGAGTTTGCCGCCGCCGCGGGGGTGGATATGGCGGTGGCGGAGCGAGTGGCCGAAGCGCTCGTGGAGCTCGGGTTGCTGGTCCGTGTCGCCGCGGATATCATATTCTTGCAGGAAGCGGTGGAGGCGGCCAAAAGCAAGCTGGAGCAGCACCTGAAAAGCGCGGGCAGCGTGACCCTGGCTGAATTTCGGGATATGCTGCAGACCACCCGCAAATACGCGCTGCTGCTGCTGGAGTACTTTGATGAGTTCAAGTTCACCCGGCGGCTGGGGGACAAGCGGGTGTTGGGAAAACAGTCAAGTTGATAAACGGAGGGTTTGAGTTTGGCGGGTTTTATGGTATAATCGGTATGTACGATCGCGGGGGCGGATTAGGCCTGGTGGCCTGCCTGGACTTCAAATCCTGTGTGCGGCAGCGATCCTGTCGTGGGTGGGTTCGATTCCTACACGCTCCCGCCAAATTCTGTGTCATTAAGGTATTCCGCATTTCTTCGTTCCAGATGAAGAAATGCGGTTTTTTTTCGCCGCCCCGAGGCTGAGCTGCACGCCTGGTACCTGATAAACAATGGCAGTTATTGCGCCGCTATTACCCTTCAAAAACGCCTTTTGGGAGGTAACAGGGCAATGGCTGAAATTGGCTGATTTCCCTGAGCACTCTTGGTAATTCTCGCCCGTGGGAATATTCGCGGCGAAATCGGTTTATGTGCATATACAGTGAGCGGACAAGCGATAATAAAGCTGAAGATGTTGTCCACGCACCGATTATACCAAGGAGG
>CAZHIT010000053.1:2087-3151 GCA_964533125.1 uncultured Candidatus Sumerlaeota bacterium | reverse complement strand
TTTAGACATGAGAAACAGCCGTTGCACTTGGTGAAAGTCGACAGTCCCAACCCGAATTATGCCACGCTGTTGCAAGAGCAACTAGGCGGACCAAACGGCGAACTGAAAGCAGCCATGCAATACATTGCCCAAAGTTTCCGCGCGAAAAATCCAATCATCCGGGATGTTATGCTGGATATCGGGACAGAAGAGCTATCCCATATGGAGATGGTCTCGATGCTGATCAACCAGCTAAACGGGAACGAGCTGGCAGCTAACGAAGCTACCATCGGACAGGTCGAGGCTCATGTCCTAACCGGACTGGCTCCTGGTCTGGTCAATGCTTCCGGGTTTCCGTGGACCGCCGCCTATGTTAACGTTACTGGGGATATCGTAGCCGATTTGCTGTCCAATATCGCCGCCGAACAGCGCGCGAAAGTGGTCTATGAGTACCTGTATCGCCAGATAAACGACAAAGGGGTGCGGGAAACCATCGATTTTCTTCTCAACCGGGAGGAAGCTCACAACCAACTATTCCGCAAAGCCTTGGCTAAAGTAGCTCAGGAAGGTTCCAACAAGGACTTCGGGGTTACCGCAGATTCGAAGCTCTATTTCAATCTCTCTACCCCCATCGATCAAAACTTCTCGCTTGGTGACATCCACCCGCCGCACTAATGGAAAACCGCCTCCGGGCGGTTTTTCCGTTCCAAGAGAATTTTGCGCAAACCAGCCCAAGTGCTCATTGGGAGGCTTGGCGCTCGGCAAAAAGGGCGAGGTTAAGAAAAGTTCGACGTGGCTTTTCTTCTTTTTAGCAGAATTGGGGGCGCCAAGCGGGGATAAGCCAACATTTGACCCCGCTGCCATCTGAGACCAATTTAACTGCCTGTAGCTGTAGTCATAATGGCAAAGAGATAATGGTCCCATCATTTTAATCAGTAGGGATAAGGTTCCGTAAGGCAGATATGTTTGGCGAATGGAAGGAAACTTGCTGATTCTTGAACTTCGTGGTTCGTTTCATCGGTAACTTTGGGTGGGTTGCTGCACGCTAGGTGCGGCATTTTTTGTGTCTAAGATTTGGAGCTTTG
>CAZHIT010000053.1:0-2077 GCA_964533125.1 uncultured Candidatus Sumerlaeota bacterium | reverse complement strand
GATGCCACCGCTCGAAATAGTTTTTACGAGTATCCGAACTACTGGACTTACTCTGGCTTGGTGTACCCGTCTCGTTTCTTGGAGTGCCAGAGAATTCATTCAGTTTTATGGATACTAATATTTCACTGAATAAAAAGAGGATTACTCCAATATATGGTGAAATACCTTATAATATGGCAGATGTCTGCAGGACAGACGATCGCTTGGGACGGGCATAAGCTTACTTGGGTTGGAACTTATAACCATATTTGCTGTCTCCAAAAGGAATATTACGGTAATATCGTGCATAGGGATAGGACAGGTTATGGGGGGTGAGGCTGGGGAGAAGTCCAGAGTCGCTGGCGACTGGCTTACCTTAGGTGCCCGAGTGGTTTTTGCCTGCGGTTGGAACGGGACGATAATCAGCCCTTATACCCTGGACCAAAAGACCATATGGCGTCCGCTTTTATAAAATGTTCCGGTTTCGGCTGCCAGGCGCAGCGCCGCCAATATCAATCGAGGAGGAGGTTATTAAGTGGCTAAAATCGAGGTCAATAAAGAGAAGTGCAAGTCCTGTGAACTCTGTGTAGCCGCCTGCCCGTTTAAACTGATCCGGATCAGCAAGGAGATGAACTCCTTCGGTGATCACTATGCCGAGCAGATCAGTCCGGAAAAATGCACCGGCTGCGCGCTGTGCGGGATGATGTGCCCCGACCTGGTCATCAGTGTGTACAAATAATTAAGGAGGGACGCGACTATTATGGCTGAAAAGGAAGTATGGATGGCGAACGAAGCCTGCGCGGAGTCGGCTCTGCGGGCGGGTTGCCGTTTCTTCGCCGGGTACCCCATCACCCCGCAAACCGAAATAACCGAGTATTTGGCTACCCGCATGTTCGAGCTGCCCGGCCGGGTGTTCGTACAGGGCGAAAGCGAACTGGCGTCGATTAACATGGTTTACGGGGCCTCCTGCGGCGGCGCCCGGGCCATGACCGCTACCTCCGGCCAGGGCTTTTCGCTGATGGCAGAGGGACTGAGCGCCTGCGTGGGCGCCGGGGTTCCCGCGGTGTTCGTGGATATCCAGCGGGGCGGCCCGGGTAACTGCACCACCGAACCCTCCCAGATGGACTACTACATGGCGACCAAAACGATCGGCCACGGCGGTTTCAAAGCTTTCGTCCTCGCTCCCTCTAGCGTCCAGGAAACGGCTGATTTTACCTACGAAGCCTTTGATATCGCGGACAAATACCGCTGCCTGGTGATCATCATGACGGACGGTATGCTGGGTCACTTGATCGAGACGGTTGAACTGAAGCCGTTCCGTGATCTGGCCGAACTTCCGGCGCGTCCCTGGGCGGCCAGAGGCAATGCCGACGGCACGACGGTCCGCTCCGGGCGGGCGCCGCTCCAGGGCGAAGCTTGGGCCAGTGAAGTGGTTAAGATGTACGACGAATGGGCGAAAGAAATGACCCGGGTGGAAGAGTTCATGACCGAAGACGCCGAGACGATGGTTCTGGCCTGGGGCAGCGCCGCCCGCGTGGCCAAGACGGCGATTCGGGCGCTCCGAGCGGAAGGCAAGAAGGTTGGCCTGATCCGTCCGATCACCCTGAATCCGTTCCCGAACGAAGTCATCGCTTCGCTGGATGAGAAGAAGGTCAAAAACATCCTGGTGCTCGAAGACGCTCTGCCGGCGCAGTTCTACTACGATGTCATGTGCGCCTTAAACGGCAAGCCCATCCCCGTGAGCCTGTACACCCGGTGCATGGGCAACATGATCTCCCCCGAGGAAGCCGAAGAAGAACTCAGGAAGCTCGTATAAGGAGGGACAGAAGAGATGGAAAAGGTTTACGGTATACCTAAGGGTATTATCGATATGAAAACCGGTTTCTGCGCGGGATGCACCCATCCCACGGCAGAAAAGCTGATTGCCGAAGTCCTCGATGAGCTCGGCTATCTCGGCAAGACGATTATCTGCATGCCCATCGGCTGCGCCCTGCACGCGACCCCGTATTTCGACATCGACCAGGTCCAGTCCCTCCACGGGCGGGCCGCGGCGGTGGCGACCGGGGTTACCCGGATGAACCCGGACAAACTCGTGATG
>CAZHIT010000052.1:8079-12587 GCA_964533125.1 uncultured Candidatus Sumerlaeota bacterium | reverse complement strand
ACGCCCTTCAGCCAAAGTCCCCCCTTTCCCACCGCCGGCTTAAACCTGGCCCGCCTTAAGCCGGGCAATCCCGGCGGCTGACCTGATCCCGCTTGGTACAGTATATGATTAGTGCCCAATTATGTCATAGTCTCAGGTCGGTTTTCCCAGGTTATCAGCCCGATTTTTGTCCCAATTTTGCCCGGGACAGCGAAACGAGCGGGGGTTGCTCCCCGCTCTCGTCTTACTTACCGGCCCACAAACGACTGGACATACATTTTACCGTAAGGCCCGCCGGCTTTTACGCCGATTCCAATGTGGGTAAAATTCGGGCTGAGGATATTGGCCCGGTGGCCAGGACTGTTCATCAGCCCGGCGTGCGCCCGCGCGAGCGTCGACGCTCCGGCCAGGTTTTCGCCGGCGTACCGGTAATTAATGCCGGCGGCGCGCATCTGGTCAAAGGGCGAGCCATAGGTGGGTGACTGATGGGCGAAATAGCCGCGGTCAATCATGTCCTGAGCTTTGGCCCGGGCAACGGCAACCAGTTTTAAGTCCACCGAGAGCGGCCTAAGCCCCGCCGCCGCCCTTTCCTTGTTTACCAGGTCAATCATTTGCTGCTCTTCCGGCAGGAGTCCGCTTGCTGCCGGTCCGGTCACTGGTGCGGCCGTTCCGACCGGACGGTTCCCGGTCAGTTCATTCAGGCGCTGCATGGTTTTGGGTCCGGCGATTCCGTCCGCCACCAATCCCTGCTCCCGCTGGAAAGCGACCACGGCCTGGCGCGTGCGGGTCCCGAAGATGCCGTCCTGCACGCCCAAAGAATAACCTAACTGGGTAAGCTTGGCCTGCAGGTCGCGCACATCCGCTCCGGTCATCCCCTGCCGCAGTGTGCGGGGGTTCGCCGCCAAAAACTGTTCCGATTCCGGAGCGGCGGCTGGCAGCGGCAAGACGCTCAGCACTAAAGCGAGGCAAAGGACACTGACCAGCGGTAAAGCCAATTGCTTGTTCATTGCCTTCCTCCTTTATGTTTTGGCGTCGCCCTGCCCAAGCGCGCAGCAGAGCTTGCTCTCATTATACCATATATTTATGTTAACTTGTCCGCCTAATTTCTGGGCGCTCCGTCAAACTCTGGCAGGTTCGCGGCGCAATGATAAACGCCGGCGCAGGCCGAAGCAAAACAAGTCCCGCCGAGAGCGCCCCGGGCGCAGATCATCATCTCGCTTGACTGCCCCGGAAAGGATACCGGGGCCAGCGCTAAAACCCACCTCCGCCCGGCCCGCTCACGGCTCCAGCTCGTTCGCCCACCCCATCGCCATCAGTATCGCCTCGGCGGTGGCCTGGGTCCCGGCCTTCCGCGCCCACCACGCCGAGAGGGCCGCATCCACCTTGGCCGCCTGGCCGCCAAGAGCGTCCGGGTAGCTCCCTGGCGGCAGAATCACCCCGGCCGAGAGCGCCCGGGCGTACAACTGCCGCCCCAGGTCCCCCGTCGGCAGCGCCGCGAGCCAGTCGGCCAAATCCTCCGGCCACACCGGAATAAACCCCAGCCGCCGGGCCAGGTAACTGCTGTGCTGCCGGCTGAGGAAACGGGCCAGCTCCATCGCCGCCCGGGTATGGTCATCCCCCCGGTACTCGCCCTGGCGAAACACCGTAATCGTCCCGGCGGTGATTGGGAAGACCCCTTCCGTCCCGGCGGCGTGGGGCACGGGCAGCGGTACCGGTATGGACGAAACGCCCGCCTTGCCCGACTGGATCACCCAAGAGGGAAACCACGGCCCCAAGCCCGCCGCCGTCATCACCCGGCCCTCCCAGTATAGGGGCAGGATGAGGGCATCCATCTTCGCGTTCGCCCCCCCGCTCCCCGCATCCCGCAAGGCCCCGATCCAACTCAGCACCTCGGTGAGAGCGGGGGCGGACCAAACCGGCCCACCGACCGCGGCATCCGCCTGTCCGGTGGGGCTGTTCGCGAGCAAAGACACCAAAGATACGGAGGCCGCCGGGTTAAAGAGCAAGCTATGGCTACCCTTGCCGGCCCGGGCCGCAACTTGGGCAAACTCATCCCAGGTCCAACCATTCGCCGCGATGTCCTCCGGGTCCACCCCCGCCTGGGTCAGCAGGGCCCGGTGGCCATACCACAGGGGCGTGTCGAGCCAGCGTGGCCAGGCCGCCATCTCCTCCACCGACACGGCCGCTGCCGCCAGGGGCAGTAACCCCTCCCGCTCCGCCTCGGTAAAGTATGGACCAGCAGCTACCCGCCACTCCATCCCGGGCGGTCCGGGCTCGTTAAAGCTCGCGTAAACATCCGGCGCCTCGCCCGCCGCGAGCGCCCGGGCCAACTCCGCCGGGCCGTCGGCAAAGTCCAGCAGGCGGTACTCCACCGTCACATTCGGGTAGTCCTCGCGGAAGGCCGCCAGCAGTTCCTGAGTGTAAGTCTCGAAGGTGCCGGCGTCGGTCAAATGCAGCGGCCACCGGTAATCCCAGTATTGCAGCCGGTATTCTTTCGCCGGATCGAGGCTGACCGCCGGATCGGGCGCCATCCCCGTCGGGGGTGGGCACTCCTTGGGCGCACCCCACCACCACCAGCCGCCCCCGGCCAAGAGCACCAGCACCATGAGCGCCGTGATTATCCGAACCACTCGGCGCATCCCCGTCCCCCCTCCCGGTACCGTTTATTGCAGATACAGCAGGGTTAAAATGTTTTGGCTCACCACCCCGTCCACCGGGAAGCCGTAATAGGCCTGGAGGCTCCGCACCGCCAGCGCCGTGCCCGCCCCGAAGCGCCCGTCCGCCGGACCGCCCGCAAAACCGCGCTCCCGCAGGCGCTGCTGCAGCCAAACCACATCCTGGCCGGCGCTGCCCGAGCGAAACAGCTTTCTGAATCCGGTCACCCGCCGGTAGCCGATGGCCGTCACCGGCGTCCCCACCGGCACCAGGGGAAACAGGGCTTCCACATCCCGGTTATTCATCCGAAAACACCCGTGACTGGCCGAGCGGCCGATGGACCAGGGCATATTCGTCCCGTGGATTCCGTACGTCCCCCAAGGCACATTCAGCCCCAGCCACCGCGTGCCAAAGGCCCCGCCGACGCCCGAGCTTTTATTAACCACCTTAAACTCCCCGATGGGCGACGGGGTCTCGGCCTTGCCGATGGCCACCGGGTAACGGACCACCGCTTGCCCGGCCCGGTACAGGGTCAGGCTGCGCTGGTCGAGGTTGATGACGATACTCTCGGCCGGGGTGCTGTCCGACGCCGGCAAAACCCCGCCGGGCAGCAAAAAAGACCAGCCCAGCCACAGGCCGCCCATGATTACCGCGAGCCACCAGAAAAGAGTAAGCCGTCGCTGTCGTTTGCCCATGCCCTGCCCTCCGCCGCGCCCATCCTGCTGCATTTTATGCAATAGCGGCAAGGGGTAGAACCAGGGGGGGCGGAGCAGCCAAGGAAGCGCAGGCGTGGGGAAAAGCAAAAAGCAGGCCACTGTTCTCTTTCGGAGAGCGCCTGCTAATATTGAGGAAGATGTTGGATTTTCATGTTTTGGATGGTTACCCTTCGCCGTGCCAGAGAGGTTGCCAGTCAACACTGGACAGTAACGTTACAATTATTCAGTTATGGCTCGATTCACGTCATTGCGAGGAGGCCAGCGTGTCGGTGGATGCAGGGTTGTCCGGGTCAACACAGAGACCGGGATTTATGGCCATAGTGTCGGGTGACGTAGGCCGACGTGGCAATCTGGCCTCCCGTTCCCCGTCACCCGTTCTTCGGGTAAAGACAAAGCTAAGGGGGTTTTGATTGCCGCGCCCGCGTGAAAGCGTGTCGGCGCGCAATGACGGCAGAGGGGGGAAACCTTGTCAACTCGCCTGCACCCCGCCCGCCCCACTCCGCCCACCAGTGAGCACCCCGCCGCCAAAACCAAAAAGCAGGCCGCTGTCCTCTTGCCCTAGCACCTGCTTTCTACCGGCGTAAATAATGTAACCCCTGCACCTCCACCGCCCCGCTAGCGACCACTGCCTGCACCACCGCCTCCTGTGTCACGGCAAAGCGCAGGGCCAGGCCGCAGCCGGCGCTAATCTGGCGAGGCACCGGAATGGTCACGCAGGGTATCTCCCGGCTCTGGAAGACCTTCTCGGCCTGCAGCGCCCGATGGGTCGACGCAAAGGTCAGCACGATAATCTCTTCCATACTATAACCCCCAACCCCAGCCCCGGTTACACCGAGACCTCCTCAATCGCCTTGAGGAACTCCCGGTTCAAGAGACGGATAAAGGTCCCCTTCATCCCAAGCGAACGGGCATTGATGATGCCGGCGCTCTCCAGCTTGCGGAGAGCGTTGACAATTACTGAGCGGGTAATCCCGGCCTGGTCAGCCACTTTTGCGGCGGTAATAATCCCCTCGTCCCCTCCTAGCTCCTGAAAAATCGCCTCGATGGCCAGCATCTCGGAGTACGATAAGGTTTTCAGCACCACCTGCACCGCCGCCTTCTTGCGCTCGTTTTCCCCGGCGTGCAGAATGCGCAGCCGCATCATCTCTACTCCGATCA
>CAZHIT010000052.1:0-8069 GCA_964533125.1 uncultured Candidatus Sumerlaeota bacterium | reverse complement strand
CTCGCCCAGTACCAGGTCCTCTTCGCCCAGCTGCCCCTCCAAAGTATCCAGCACCAGGGTGCCCAGGCGCTCGCCCCGGTTGGCAATGGGGATGAAGGTGTTGTACCTGGATTCATAGGGACAGTCGGTTTCGGGGTCAATGACGCAGCGGCCCGGTGTGGCCGGCACATTCACCTGGGACTCGGCCACCCGCCCCAGCGCCGCTACCATCTCGTCCGGAACCCGATACCCTCGCTGAATCCGAGCAAGCGCCGGGCATTGGTGCCCAGCGACGAGAGAAAACCCCAGCACCACCCCGGCCGTATCGATGACGTAAGCGTTGGCATTCATCGCCTCGCTCAAACTATGAGCCAGATCCGAAAACACAACCGGCTCCCCATAGGGCTGCAATATCAGCTGGCTGATGTGACGAACGCGTTCAAGCAGGGTTGGCACCCGGATCACCTCCTCACGGTTTAGAGAAAACCTGCAACTGCTTTTGTCTATAATTTTACCTTAATTGCGTCAATTTAGCAAATCACCAATGCCCGGAAGCCGGGAGTTCTGGACACAATCACGCAGAAACTTTTTTCCTGCCGGGTTATTATTTCCCGACATTTCCTTTATATTTTACCCCAGGCGGCAAAACGCGCAAAGCTCCACCCGGCGCGGCAGGAATGGGGCGAACGGAGACGAATATTGTAGCCAGAGGCCAGCAGAACGGGGGTATCAGCGAATGCTTTCGACCGTACTCAGCTGTGCGATTTTGGGCATTGACGGCTACATTATGAATGTGGAAGTGGATATAACCTCGGGGATGCCCTATTTTGAAATCGTCGGTATGCCCGATCTCCCGGTGCGCGAGGCCAAAGAGCGGGTGCGTACCGCCATCCGCAACGCCGGCTTTTCGTTTCCCTTCCACCGCATCGTCATCAACCTGGCTCCGGCCGACGTTAAAAAGGAAGGCTCCGCCTTCGACCTCCCCATTGCTCTCGGGATCCTGGCCGCAAGTGAACAGCTGGGCGACCCCAGTCTGCTGGATGAATCGGTCATCTGCGGCGAACTCTCCCTCGACGGCAGCATCCGCCAGGTAAACGGCGTCCTCCCGATGGCCATCACCGCCTTAAACCACGGCAAGACCAAAATCATCCTCCCCACCGCCAACGCCAACGAAGCCGCCTTCATCGAAGGCCTGGATGTATTGCCGGTTGCCTCGCTCGCCGAAGCGGTGGCGCTGTTTGAACCCGATGCCGCCCGGCAGCCATACCGGACCGAGATTAACCTAAACGACCTCCCGGCGATTGGGCTAAACGAAGATTTCGCCGATGTGAAGGGCCAGGACAATGTGAAGCGCGCGCTCATGGTTGCCGCCGCCGGCGCTCATAACCTCCTGATGATCGGCCCGCCCGGCTCTGGCAAGACCATGCTCGCCCGGCGACTGCCCTCCATCCTCCCCCCGCTCACCTTCGCCGAATCCCTTGAAGTATCCAAAATCTACAGCATCGCCGGTCTCCTGCCCCCCAAAACCGGCCTGCTCCAAAATCGTCCCTTCCGCACCCCTCACCACACCATCTCCAACGCCGGTCTCATCGGCGGCGGGCGAATTCCCCGCCCCGGCGAAATCAGCCTGGCCCACTTAGGGGTTCTCTTCCTGGATGAACTGCCCGAGTTCAAGCACGACATCATCGAGCTGATGCGCCAGCCCCTGGAGGACCGCCAGGTCTCCATCGCCCGCGCCGCTGCCGCCATCACCTACCCAGCCGGGTTTATGCTCGTGGCCGCCATGAATCCCTGCCCATGTGGTCACTACGGCGACCAGTCCGCCTCCTGCACCTGTACTCCTCCCCAGGTGCAGCGCTACATCGGCAAACTCTCCGGTCCCCTGCTCGACCGGGTCGATATCCATATCACCGTCCCCCGCCTCCACTACAAGGACGTCGCCGACGGCCGCCGCAGCGAGGGCTCCGCCCAAATCCGCGACCGGGTCATCGCCGCCCGGCAGAAGCAGACCGAGCGGTTCAAAGGAACTAAGATCTTCACCAATGCCCAAATGAGCGTCCGCCAGGTGAAGGAGTACTGCCACCTCGATGCCGATGGCGTTGCCCTGATGAAGGAAGTCTTTAATCGCATGGGCCTCAGTATGCGCGCCCACGACCGCATCCTTAAGGTCGCCCGGACGATTGCCGACCTCGCCGGAGCCGAGGCCATCAGTTTGGCCCATTTGGCCGAGGCTGTGCAGTACCGGGAGCTTGACCGGCAGTATTTCAGGTGAGGCTGGGGGTTGGCCGCCGGGCCGCCGATACGGGCGGGTAAGGGAGTATTGGCGCAGAAAAATGAGCTATGGGTTATCCCACGGCTCATTTCTCTCCATTGAATCCGACTCTTGGCATACTTCAGCCTATAAAAAAGAAAAGAGGGTCTTGGGTGTTTTTTCTTCTGGCAGCTTTTCTATCAGTTTATCAATAATTACATTCTCGAGCTCTTTAGGTTCTATTTTATGTAGTCCACCTCCATATAGACGACCCTCCGATACCATATTACTTACTGTCAATTTATTTAGCTCTTCCCATACCACTTCCAAATACTTTGGCTCTTCATCAAATAGCACAGTAAGCCAACTCTTCGGATAAAGCATTAGATATGAATTCGTAGCGATGGCATTGGAATAGTTAAGTATAAACCTGAAGGGACTTCCTTTATCACCACGTCCCATATAAGTGCATAGGAAGCATGTTGGATCCCTTTGTTCTTGAAAATACCATGGAGAACGATTGCTACATAAATACTTAGATTTCACGCCTTGTTCAATACCTTTTCGTAGGTATTCCCAAACAGCTGGGAACTTGCGACGAATATTCTCTTCTGTTTCATTTGAGCTAAAAAGAAAAAGCTTCTCATCAATACAAGGATTACCATAATTGTCTCCAAATACTTTTGTTACGTTAAGATAACGTGGACTTGGAAGAATTGGTTTAAGAAAGTTTGACGGTATATTGTAATCATCCACCTGTGTTTTATTAAGTATGAAAAAGTCATTAGCTCCCGTGGCTATGCCACGTTTTACTGAAAAAAGTTCTGTAAGTCGATTCGTTCCTTTGCTGTTAGGTGAAGATGTTTGAAAATTCCATTTAGGCAAATTTTTAAGTGTGTCTATAGAAATCATCTGCGAGCTTGCTGGCGTGTTAAGATGTCCACCATATGTGAACTGTACAGTATGCCCTTTAGATGGTAAACTATTACGAAACCATACTATAGCAGATGACACAAGTGCATCATCGAACTGTGTGTTATGGGCATCAAATCTATGTACCCTAAGCAATGTTACGTTTTCTAATAGATATTCTCTAATTTGCTTCCCATACTTTACGTCCATAAACTCAGTTGGAATAAGCCAGCCTGCAATACAGTTTTCTTGCATCCATTTATGGCTTAGCAAAAGGAAATAGCAATGCAAACCGCTAAGACCGCTCAAAATAATACCAGTACGTTTCAGTACTTCCTCTTGAAGTCTTCTCTTCTCCTGCAAACTGATATGATGATGCCGCACATATGGTGGATTGGCAATAACAAGATTCACTTTCTCGCCTGTTTGTGGCTCAGATGTAGTAAAGTCATTAATGCGAATATCAATATTATGATTTGACCAGAGTTCCCTCGCTTTTTCACCATAAATAACGTCAATTTCAAAACCAGTTGCACATTCTATATCTTCATTGGAAAAGACAAACTGCAATGCAGAATAGAACGAACCAGTACCAAGCGCCGGATCTAGAAACTTTATCTTTTTAGTGTAAGGCACTAACTGCCTCGCATACTGAAGCATATCCCGGGCAAGAGAGGTTGGAGTAGCGTACTGCCCTAGTTTGTTTCTTTCTGCTTGTGATTTACTACCATCTAATATAGCTTGTACAACAAGTCTCTGCTGTTCAATCAATACTATCACACTCCAAATAACGTTAAGTCGTCTATGCGATGTTCCCAGACCCAATCGATTCCCTCAGCTGCTTCATAACCTAAATAACCAGTGTCAAAATAGCCACAGAGAAACAATATAAAACGTACTTGCTCACCGTATGTTGCTTTAAGCTGAGTCATTTTTGCTGCTTCTTCTTTGCGGCGTTTGTTAGTATTTGTAAAATCTCCTGCTGACTTTGCTTCAATAAATAACGGATAGTCAGTATAGACTGCTCTAAGAGGCATTATTACGGTATCAATTGAGATGTTAACTACACTTCCATTTTCTAATGTTACAGGGACATTCAAACGGTTTGTAAAAGTACCAGGTTCCATATCATCAAAGCTCGTACCTTCGCCAGAGGGTATATATTTGTAACCCTGAGGCTCAAGCCATGCCTTCAAAGTGGTAAGCTGCCGTTGCTCTTGAGCGTTTCTTATGATTGGGTCGGACATCATGCCACAAAGCCGATCAGCTATTACTGCTGCGCTTCTTTCTATTTCGCTTTGAGCAGGTGGAGTTTGAGTACTCAACCAGCTTAGCATATCTCTATCCAGCATCTGAACAATTATTCTAGAAATTTTACTCAACTCAGAGTCAATAGAAGTTGCACTCATTCTATGTGGCAACCTCCGTTCTTCTTCCATGTTTTTAACTATGCTCTGTGTTACTCCTGCAAGACCTATTAATCTATCACGCGCGATTGGAGGCACAGTTGACATTCTTAGAATTGGTAGTATATGAGGATTTGCACGTAATACTGTTGGAGATAAATCGGTCAGGTTTAGCGTAATTTGAAATACTTGTTCAACAGTACCAGCTGTATCCCTTCGTTTATCACGATATGCTTGAGGAGCAAACTGCAAAAACCATTGGTTGAAAAAGTCAACGGAACGGATAACATCATTTTTCCATAAATGTGGTTTGTCGCAATTAACAGGCATTTTCTTACCTCCACATACCTCATTTATTCTCTGTTTCGCTATAATATTATTAAAACCTTCCAACCCATGTAGCAAAATCTGTTTGGCGCCTTACTCAAAACAAAATGGAGCCAAGGAGACTTGTGTAATACTAGTTGTAAGCTTCTCAGTATAGGTGATTCCAACTCCTGGTTTTGAGAGATATTTCTGCGTATGCGCGATGAAATTTCGAACTATCTCGGCTGACAGTATTCAAAGCTAATCACACATTGTTGGCAGCAAAGTATGTAGAGACGATCCTATCTTGTTAAAGTAGCTAAACAGGAATAAACAGAAATTAGCCCTCCCCTATCTTGGCATCTGGCAAAATATTCTATATAATAGCTCATGGCTTAACTGTTAAGCAATTTACTGTACACCAAGCGCCCCAAAACCCACCCAATCCGAAACCCGAAAGGACTGAAGCGATGGACAGCTACCTGAAAGAAAAGCTCATCCGCACCATCTTCCAGTTCAAGAACCTAACCGCCACCGGCTTCGGCACGGACTCGCCCGGCATCAAGCGCGACATAAACCTGACCGAGATGGTCCTGATGAAAAGCATCGCCGATAATGCCCTAAACTCGGCCCGCAATATCACCCTGCGGGACGTCCGCTGGTATCTCTCCGTCTCCAAGGCCGCCGTGTCCCAGACCCTCGCCTCCCTGGAGAAGAAGGGTTATATCCACCGGGAGCCCGACAAGGTCGAACGCCGCCGCCTGATCGTGACCCTTACCCCGGAAGGACGGGAGGTTCTGGCTACCCACGAAAAACTCTTTGACGCCAGATTCGATAAGATTATGAATGCCTTGGGTGAGTACGAAGTCAAACAGCTGATCCGGATCGTCGGCCGCCTGATGGATATTGTCGACACCCTGGAGCCGGGTTCGGAACAGGTCAAATAATGCTGCCGGCTTGGGCGATAAACAAGCAATGGATGGCTCAAGCCGGACTCGGTAATGAAGCCATTCAGTTACTGTTTTTCCGGCTTATGAAAGGAGACTATTTATGGCCGCCAACATCATCTTCTGCTTCTCCGGCACCGGCAACAGCCTGGCGGTAGCCCGGGACATCGCCTCCCAGCTTGGCGACACCGAGGTCGTCCTCCTGGCCGACGCCCTGCGTGCCCCCCACATCGACCTCCCCTACGAGCGCGTGGGCTTCGCCTTCCCGGTCTACTACAGCAGTATGCCGCCAATAATCGGCCGCCTGGTCGATAAAATGACCTTCCGTCCGGACCAGTATGTGTTCGCCGCCGTCACGGCGGGGATCATGTTCGGCAATTCGTTTGACACCCTGGCCCGACTGATCGCGGCACGCGGCGGTAAACTTAACGCCGCTTTCCCGGTCCGCCTGCCGGGCAACTTCATCGCCATGTACAGCGCCTGGCCTGCCTCTATCCAACGGTATATGTTGCAAAAAGCGAACCAGCAAACGGAGCAGATTAGCCAAAGCATTAAAGATAAACGCCCGAACCGCTCGCAGAAAGATGCCGCCTGGCTCGCCAAGCCTCCCCTCACCGCCCGCCCAAGCGGCTATAGCGGGTACGCCAAAGACTACCGCGTCACCGACGCCTGCAACGGCTGCCAAACCTGCGCCCGCATCTGCCCGATGCACAACATCACTATGGATGGCAAACCGCAGTACGGGGATAACTGCGAGCGCTGCATGGCCTGCATCCAGTGGTGCCCGGTGCAGGCGATCGTGTACAAAAACGTCACCGTCAGGCGCAAGCGCTACCGGCATCCGGAAATCAAAGCTGCCGATTTGTTCCCCAAACCGTAAAGCCTGCCCCGGACGCTTCTGCTCCCGGGGCAGAATCGATCACCTCACCATCGATGAGCCGTGGGTAGCCTGCGGCTTATTCCTTATGCCTGCAGACCACCCGGCAAAACGGCTAAATCCGGTTCCCGTTATACTAATGATCACGGTCATCTTCCACCTAAATCCGGCGCGGTCTAAGCTTGAGCCGGCCAAAGAGAACGGGCAGCCAGCGGGCGTGCGCCCGGCATAGACCGGGATGTATGGCCTTGACGAGCCTCAAGCCGACCGCTGCTGGACCCAACCGCTGCACCGCCCGGACTGCCCCCCGGGGAAAAAAGGAGCCGCCCGCAACCCGCCGGCGGCGTTTCTCGCTTCGACCAAGCGGTTTTTACCGCTCTCGAACCTCTTGTACTCCCGGTTCCCTCACTGTGCTGCCTCCCGCTCTCCCCGCTCAGTCCAGACGCGCTCTCTCTGGCCTGCCGCCGTCTCACCCGCGGCCGCAGGCGGGATGACCAGCCGGGACCTCACTCGATCTGCCGGTGGGCGTGCTGACCCAAACGCCGACCGGAGCACGGCTTTGGCCGCTGCGCCGAACGGCGTACCGGCCCGGGTCGGCACACCCACCGACCGATTACATCCATAGTCCTAAATTTCAATATCTTTGACAACGATAATTACCCCTACGACTGCTACGTAGAAAACCGCAAACCAATACATCCACGGCAGCTTCTTGACATAAAGGTAGATCAGCGCCGCCAGGATTACTGCGCCGCCGACTGCTAAAACAATGCCATCGGTTTGCTGGTAAAGGGTAATGCCGATGGATACCAGCAAAACCATCAGTGGCATAGTCAACAAGGTAGCACGCAGAGTATGTTTAGATTGCCCGTGGTCACTAACCAGCCGCAGTCCCAAGTAGTCCAACAGCCCGATGGCGGCATACCCCAATAGACGAAACAGTGCCCTGGGCGCCTCGTTATCGGGCTGGCCGGCGATTTGCATAGTAGTGTTCACCACCAGGGCAAAAGCAATAAAGGCCACATTAAACAACAGGTACCCGCCGGCAGCGATGGTAAACATCGAAATCAGGTAGGCAGCGGTTTTTTTCAACAGCATTTTTCTACCCCCTTTGGATACGGAAATACGGAGGCGCATAGCTCTCCCACCTCGGCACGAACCCAAATCATTCCCAGACCATCAATTGCCACTCCGATATGGCTTCCGCAGCCAAAACGCCTTAGCCGTTGGTTTGAAAGTGGAACCAATGCTCCGATGCCGGTTGGCGTTTACTGTCCGGTTCGCTTTGGGAAGCATCCCAGGCGCGCAGCACCAATGCCAAACCTTGCTGTCCGCTGTTTTCCAACCGAGGGGTCGCCGTTACCGAGTTAGGGCGGGCATTGTCTCTTAAT